>DGDU01000009.1 GCA_002385605.1 Christensenella sp. UBA3944 | reverse complement strand
CCTTTAGAAAATCGTATATTCCCTTGAATGTCAAAAGGACATTGGCGTATCTGTACCCTATAAGCTCTCTTATCACAAGCTCGCTTAATTCCTTAAAGAACTCCTCCATCGGGAAGCTTATCCCCGATACGGCGTTGTCTATCAGGCGGTTTCGCATGATATAGTAGAACATCGAACTGCTGTACTTATTCTCAAAGGGCTCGTGCCATACGCAGATGCCGTTCATAAGGATGAGGTTTTTCATGTTCCTGAGCCCGTACTCAACATCGTCGCCGCGGATAAAAACGGGCATGGGAAGGTTTTGATAGTTAATAAGGCTTAAGGGCATCGCGCAGTACCACCAGGCGTTGTATTCCGCCTTCTCCTCGACCTCGTTATAAAGGCAGGCTTCGGTATCGCTGAGGTTTAAGCCGTGCTTTAGAGAAATAAGCCTTCCCGCGTTCCACACGCCGCCCGCCTCGGTTTGGATATTTTGCCTGTCTAAGCGCAGCATAGCCCCGCCGATAAAGGCGGTTTTGTATCTTTCCTTAAGGTAGGACATAAGCGTATATGTGCGATATATGGTTTCGGGCTCGATAACTATGTCATCATCCGTCAAAAGAATGTTTGTAAAGCCCTCCCCGCCGTCGTTTGCCTTCAGGACTTCCACAATCCCTCTCGTAAAGCCGCCGCTGCCGCCAAGGTTGCGGTTATAAATAAGCCTGGCGAAGCCCCCGTACTCTATCTCCTCTTTTTTTAGGGTGTTGGCGTTGTCTATCACAAAGGCGGTTATTTTGCCAAGCAGGGCGGGAAATTTTGAAGTTACGGCGTTATAAAGGTTTCTTATGTTTGTTTTAATAAAGTTTTCCCGCCTGAAGGTGCAGATATCGAGGGCGAGCTTTACCTCGTTTGAAGGCTCTTTGTCGGTGCGGTATTCGCCCGAATAAAATATCCCGCCCTCCGATTTGCAAAACAGCACGAAGGATATCATTCCCAGCGGCTTTTTTATGTCGAAGGTTACCCTTACTTCCTCGCCGTCGGCGCAGCTGAATTCCTTTTCGGCAAGGAACTCGGTAAAAATCTCGCCGAGGTACTTTTCTTTGCGCACTACGGTAACCCTGAAGTCGCCGTAAAGCTTAAGTTTAATATAAAGGCTTCCGATATCGGCGTATTTATCCCATTTTTCTATCGAAAAACCGTTAAAATAAGTATCGAAGCGGGTTATCCCGCCCCGATGAAAGTTTATTCTTTTGTTTGCCCAGGCAAAGTCGGCGCCTTCGCGCCTGAAATACAGACTTTCCTCGGTGCATATTCCCGGCTCGGGGAAGATTATGTTTTGCAGTATCATCGGCGCCCTTACCGTTATTATCTTACAATAAGGGCAATTTATAAAAGGCTGTTAAACGAACCTTCTTGTTTCGATGTAGTAGCCCCACCTTGTCGACGAAATCTTTTCGATTACGGCGTAATCGGAGGCGGTATGCAGTATGTAATTGTCGCCTAAATAAAGCGCGACATGCCCCACTCTTTCTATACCGCTAAGGTTTTTGCGGCTCGAATTGGTGAAGAACATCAGGTCGCCCCTCTGTATATCGTTGCGGGCAACATATTCGCCCTGCTTTATCTGGGTGCGTGTGGTGAGGTCGAGGTTCACGCCCGCCCCATAGTAATACATGTACTGGGTATACGAGGAACAATCGAACTTATTGATGTCGAAGCCTGAGTTAAGCTTACCCTTGCCGTTATGAAGGCGTACAGCCCCGTAAACATAGGGGGTGCCCAGCAGCCTTGCTCCTTCCTCTATCACACGCTCTATAATATCGCTTGCCTTTTCCATCTCGTAAAGAGTGGTATACAGGGCGGAAACATAAGCCGTTTTGCCTCTGTAATAGGTCTTTCTCCAGTTTCCCTCGTCGCCCAGATACATTACCATATCCCCCATGTCGAGAGAGCCCAGCGATGAATACGAAGAGGCCGGCCCAGACCTCACATTAACGCCCGAAACGGTTGCCTTTATGTAAACTGCCGTGTTGTCCTCGGGTTCGGGAAGGCTCTGCTCCTCCGTCCCCCCTTCGGCTGCCTTTTCCTCTCCGTCAATGGGGCCGGTTATTATGGCGCCGGGGTTGTTTATATTGTCGGTATTATTGTCTGTATATGTAGACGAACAAGCCGCCAGAGTGAGTACGGCGGCCGCGATTACAAAAATAAAAATCAGTTTTTTGTGTTTCATTCCTTATCCTTTTGTGCAATGATTGTAACATGAAAAAGTCATTTCATATACTGTTACTTTCTGGCAAACTGTGTTACAATTCTTGTATGGAAATTTTAAGGTGTCCCATCTGCAAAAAAACCTTAAAGAAGGAAGCAAAAAGCTATGTTTGCGAGGCAAGGCATTGTTTTGACATAGCCAAAAGCGGCTATGTAAATTTACTGCCTCCCAACAAAAAAAAGACGCCGCTTCCCGGCGACAATGCCGAAATGATAGCCGCCCGCTCGGCTCTTATGGACTGCGGATATTACGATTCTCTTATTGCCGCGATATTAAAACTTTTATCCTCTAAGCCCTCCGGCAACCTACTGGATATCGGGTGCGGCGAAGGGATAATAACACAGAAAATTAAAGAACGGTATCCCGAAATTAACATTTTGGGAGTAGATATTTCCAAATTTGCTGCTAACGCCGCCGCAAA
>DGDU01000011.1:18599-27798 GCA_002385605.1 Christensenella sp. UBA3944 | reverse complement strand
AGATGTGTATAAGAGACAGATGTTGAAGCTATCCAGCCCTTCGATAATTTTAACGGAGGCCTCTAATATGGGCTTTGCTGTTTGGGCGTCCGTCTTGTTTTTCTTGTTTTCGTACAAAGTAAGGCTAAAATCTGGCGAGTATTCGGCGAGAAAGGCGACCTTTTCGGGTATCTCGCCGAGTGTTTCCACGCGGTTTTGCAGCAGGGCGCTGAATTTGTCGTAGTCGTACTTGCCCGCGACAGCCGATTTTTCGTAGAAGGGCTTTGCCAAGGCGCAGAACCTTTCAAAGGGAAGCTCCCTTATATACTGGCCGTTCAGCCAGCGCATTTTTTCCTCGTCGAAGATGCTTGCCGATTTGCTTAAGCCCTCAACCGAGAAGTTTTCGATAAGCTCGGCAAGGCTCATTTTTTCCACATTGTTTTTGGGGCTCCAGCCGAGAAGGGCGATATAGTTAACGATTGCCTCGGGAAGGTAGCCCTTTGCGATAAAGTCCTCGAAGTTTGCGTCGCCGTAGCGCTTGCTTAACTTTCTCTGAGCGTCCTTCATTATGGGCGGGAGGTGCATATATTGGGGGATTTCCCAGCCGAAGCTTTGGTAAATAAGATTGTATTTGGGCGTCGAGCTAAGATACTCCGTGCCCCTTATAACATGGGTTATGCCCATAAGGTGGTCGTCCACGACATTTGCGAAGTTATATGTCGGCATACCGTCGGATTTAAGAAGGATGTTGTCCTCGAGATCGGCGCAGTCTACCGAAATCCGCCCGAAAACCATATCATCGTAAGCCGAAGTGCCCTCGGTGGGGATGTTCTGCCTTATAACATAGGGCTCGCCGGCCTTAAGCCTTCTTTCGACTTCCTCTTTGGGAAGGTGCAGGCAATGCTTGTCGTACTTTCTCACGCCCTTGTCGTCGGCAAGGCTTTCCAGCCTTTCCTTATCGCAGAAGCAGTAATACGCCCCTCCCAGTTCGACAAGCTTGTGGGCGTACTCGGCGTAAATTGCCTTTCTCTCGCTCTGCACATAGGGGCCGCAGTTGCCCGGATTCATCGGGCTTTCGTCGGGTATTATACCCGCCGTTTCCAGAGTGCGGTAGATGAGCCCTATGGCTCCCTCCACATACCTTTCCCTGTCGGTATCCTCTATGCGGAGCAAAAACTCTCCGCCATGCTTTTTGGCGAAAAGGTAGGCGTAAAGGGCGGTGCGCAGGTTTCCTATATGCATAAAGCCCGTGGGGCTGGGGGCAAATCTGGTTCTTACTTTCATAATCAATCCTTCTTTCTTTATAAAAACGGCCGAAAAGCCGTTTTGGTTATGTAATATAGTGTTTTTTGCTCCCTGATTCCAAAATCCAGGAAGCCCTCGTTATTTGAGTTCGTGTAATATTCGGGCAACCATAAAACCGCCGAACAGGAACAACCCGGGACAGTGCGCCAGGATGCGCCGCAAATTGCGTGCGGCTAAAAACCGCGCTTGCCCGGCGCTACTTCTTAAGCTGCTCCATCAGTTCGTATATCCTCTGGAGGTCGTCTTTGGTATAGTAATCTATGTAGATTCTGCCCTTGCTGTCGTTGCCCACAATCTTTACTTTTGTCGAGAAAATCCTCTTCATGTCGTCCACGAGGTTTTTCATCTCGAGGGTTAGGCGCAGCTTTTCGTCGGGCTTCAGGCGCTTGGGCGCGAGCTCGGGGTTTAAGTAATACTTTACCTTCAGCTCAAGCTCTCTTACCGACATCTGCCCGTCGCAGGCCTTGTAGGCAAACTCCCGCTGGGCTTCCTTGCTATCTACGGGTAGGATGGCGCGGGCGTGCCCCGCCGACAGCCTGTTCTGCCTTACAAGCTCCTTTACTTCTTCGTCCAGCCCGAGAAGCCTTATGGTATTAGCCACACTGCTTCTTGCCTTGCCCACCCGGTGGGCGACTTCTTCCTGCGTGAGGTTGTAAAGGGCAGCGTATTCGCTGAGGGCCTCCGCCTCTTCGATGGGGTTCAGGTCCTCTCTTTGCAGGTTTTCTATAAGGCTTATCTCGCGGCGTTTGCGGGCATCCAGCTTTTTAACTATGGCAGGTACGCTAGTAAGCCCGAGCTTCTGTGCGGCGCGGTAGCGGCGCTCGCCGGCTACAATCATATATCCGCTTTCGGAAGGCGTAACGATGAGCGGCTGAATTATGCCGTGAACGCGGATGCTGTTTTCAAGCTCCTCCTGCTCCCGCTCGCCGAAGTGTTTTCGGGGCTGTTCGGGGTCGGGGATGACCTTATCTATCTCAAGATTGAATATTTTTTCGCCGTCCAGGATCTCGGCGGGTGTTGCCGAAGGCAGCGAAGCGTCCTCGATGTTTTCGAGAAGGGTCTTTAGGCCTCTGCTTATTCTTTTCGCCATATCGCACTCCTGTTACAGCGGCTGTTTTATTATTCTCGAGTACCTGCGGGGGTATTCCGCGGGTGTGGCCGCCGTCTTTTTATATATCAGTAGCTTTCGGGCGTGTCCGCCCTCTAAAGTATAGCCGTAAGTTTCGATAAGTTGCATCTTGAGGGCTTTTGCCGCCCCCTTTGCCGCCTCGATTTCATCCTCTCCGTCGCCCTTGTATGCCAAAAACCTTCCGCCGACTTTTATAAGGGGGGAGGCAAGCTCAAGAAGGATGGGCAGAGCCGCAACCGCTCTCGCCGTCACGATATCGAAGCTTTCGCGCCTGTCCGTTCGGGCAATCTCTTCGGCTCTTTCCTTTACGGCCTCTGCTTCTTCAAGCCCGAGATGTTTTACGGCGGCGTTCAGGAAGTCGGCTTTTTTGCCTATCCCGTCCGTCATCGTAAGGGAAATATCGGGTCGGGCAATCTTAAGCGGTATTGCGGGGCAGCCCCCGCCGCTTCCTATATCCAGAAGCCTTTTTGTCTCTTTCGGGATAAAGGCGGCTCCTGCAAGGCTGTCGCCGAGGTGCTTGACTATCGCCTCGTCGAAGGATGTTATTGCCGTAAGGTTCAGGCGGGTATTGTAATCCAGCAAAAACTCAAGATATCTTTTAAGTTTTTCTGCCTGAATTTCGGTTATTCCGGGCAGGTACACAGCGAGTTTTTCTTTCATAATTTCCTTTTGTTGCCGGGAAGGCAACAAAAATCGGGATTTGTAACATATTGTTACCGATTTATCCCGTCTGTTTGGGGTTTTGTAACATAAATGTTACAGATTTTCCCATTTATATGGGAATTATACCACAGTTATGTAGCCGATTGCAACAAAAATGGGTTTTGACTGCCCCGAGGGTAAGAAGGCTTATTTGCTTTTCTTCTTGAGGCAGATTATTAAAACCGTGATATCTGCGGGGGTCACACCGTATATTCTCGACGCCTGTCCCACGGTTAAAGGGCGAATCTTTTTGAGTTTTTCCCTTGCCTCGCTCAAAAGTCCCTCGACTTTGTCGTAATCGAAGCCATCGGGAATAACAAGCTCCTCTAGCCGCGCTTCCTCCCTTATCTCCCGCCTTTGTTTGTCGAGGTAACCCTCGTATTTAAGTTCGGTTTCGACATATTTTAAGGCCCTCAAATCGCAGCCTGCGAAGTCGGGCGATGCCGCCATAAGGTCGTCGGCGGTAAGGCGGGTTCTTTTAAGAAAATCCTTAGCAGATATCCCGCTTTTCGGGGGAGTTTCGCCCTTTGCCTCAAATAAATCCTTTACCGAGGCGGGCGAAAACGACACCGAAAGAAGCCCCTCTATCCTTTCTATCTCTTTTTTATGCTCCAGATACCTCTTGTAACGGTCTTCCTTAACAAGCCCCAGGCTCCTGCCTGTTTCGGTCAGGCGGATATCGGCGTTGTCCTGCCTTAGATGCAGCCTGTATTCGGCTCTCGATGTCATCATTCGGTAGGGTTCGTCCACCCCTTTCGTAACAAGGTCGTCTATCAGAACGCCTATATACGCCTGGTCGCGCCTTAAAACAAAGCCTTCCCTGCCTTGCAGATACAGGGCGGCGTTTATGCCCGCCATAATCCCCTGCGCCGCGGCTTCCTCGTACCCGCTGCTGCCGTTGGCCTGCCCAGCCGAGAACAGCCCTTTTACCGTTTTAATCGCCAGCGTGGGATAAAGGGCTGTGGGGTCTACGCAGTCGTATTCTATGGCGTAGCCGTAACGCATAATCTTTGCGTCCTCAAGCCCGGCAACGCTTGCGACCATCTTGTCCTGTATATCGTAAGGGAGCGAGGTCGAAAGCCCCTGCGCGTACACCTCATGGGTATCCGTGCCCTCGGGTTCGATAAACACCTGATGGCGGTCTTTGTCTTTGAACCTCACCACCTTTGCCTCGATTGAGGGGCAATAGCGGGGGCCCACACCTTCTATAAACCCGTTGAAAATAGGGGCACGGTGAAGGTTGGAAAGTATTATGTCATGAGTGGTTTTGTTAGTGTAAGTGAGGTAGCAAAGGAAGTCGTTACGGTTAAAGTTATCCGACATAAAACTAAAAGTCGGGATACCTTTATCGCCGTATTGGGGAGCCATTTTCGAATAATCTATAGACGAAGCAAGCAGCCTCGGGGGAGTGCCCGTCTTAAATCTCATGAGGGGGATGCCCAGCTTTTCGAGGCTTTCGGAAAGCCTGAAACTTGCCTGGAAACCGCTCGGGCCGCTGTCTCTCGAATACTCGCCGATAACTATTCTGCTGTCCAGATACACCCCCGTGCAAAGCACGACGGCCTTGGCAAGGTAGGTTTCGCCCAGAGCGGTCTTTACCCCTGTTATCTCGCCGCCCTCGCAGAGAATCTCGGTTACCTCTCCTTCCAGAACGGTCAGGTTGGGGGTAGACTCCAGAGCCTGTTTGGCAAGCCTGTGGTAAAGCGCTTTGTCCACTTGAGCCCTCAGGCTGTGAACGGCGGGGCCGTTGCCCAGGTTCAACATCCTTGCCTGGATGGTCGCCTTGTCGGCAAGTATGCCCATAAGCCCGCCCAAAGCGTCCACTTCCTTGACTAAATGCCCCTTGCCCGTGCCCCCTATGTTTGGGTTGCAGGCAAGAAAGGCAATCGCCTCAAGGGTCAAGGATATCATCAATGTATTGTGTCCCATCGCAGCGAGGGCGTGAGCGGCCTCGACTCCTGCGTGCCCTCCGCCCACAACGATGGCATCGTATGCTTTCATATTATTTTCCTACGCAAAATTCGCTGAATATCTTGTCGTATACATCCTCCGAAACATCGGTCCCCGTTATCGCGGCAAGCGCCCTGCAGGCGTGCCGGATATCCACCGCCGTGCAGTCGGGCGGAGCGATGTCGAAGTTCTCCTTCGCCGAAGAAAGGGCGTCGATGGCCTCTTTAACGGCAAAGATGTGCCTTTCGCGGGTCAGTATGGCAGAGCCCGAAAGCTCGGCCGCGCCCGTCTTATCAAGTATGAGCTTTATAAGCCCTTCTATATTGTGCCCCGTCTTCGAGGAAATCTTAATGTCGGCATTGCGGGGGTGCTTTTCGCGGTCCGATTTGCTTTGGGCGATTATTACCTTTTTGCCCCTGTATAGCTTTTCGAGATTTCTTTCCTCCTCGGTTTCGGGGGCCGAGCCGTCCTTAAGTATAACCACAAGGTCGGCGCCCTCGATTGCGGTTTTTGCTCTCGTGACTCCTATTTTTTCAATCGGGTCGTCGCTTTCGCGAATCCCTGCGGTGTCCACAAGGTTTATCCTCACGCCTTCCCACTCGAGGGTTTCGTACAGCGTGTCCCTTGTCGTCCCGGGGATGTCGGTAACTATTGCGCGGTCGTCCTTAAGCAGGGCGTTAAGCAGGCTGGACTTGCCCGCGTTTGGAAGCCCCGCAATCGCAACGGTAACACCTTCCCGCACCAAAGAGCCCTTTTTGGAAGAATCGTAAACTTGTTTAAGCTCTTCCAAAACCTTATTAATGATATCCAAAGCCGCAGCTTTGGTATCCTCAAGTATTTCTTCGGGATAATCCAACCCCGCCTCGAGGTTGGCAAGCGCCATATTCAGCCGGTCGGCGTTTTCGTAAATTTTCTTTGCGATCTCACCGCTCATCAGCCTGTAAGCCTGCAGGGCTTCTGCCTCGCTTCGGGCGCTAATCAGGTCGGCTATTCCTTCGGCCGCATCCAGCGTCAGCTTGCCGTTTATGAAGGCTCTTTTCGTAAACTCCCCGGGCAGGGCCGGCCTCGCTCCGAGCTCGATGCAAGCCCTTATGATGCTTCTTATTATCACCCTTCCGCCGTGGCAATGGAACTCCACGATGTCCTCGCCCGTATATGATTTAGGCGCTTTGCAGTACATACAAAACGCCTTGTCTTTCAGGTTGGACGCCGTAACCGTTCCGAGGTACATCCTGCGGGGCTCGGCATTTATGAAGTTTTCCAGCTCGGCGGTGGAGAAAATCCGCGAGGCTATCTCCAGAGCGTTCTCGCCCGAGATTCTTACGATACCAATCGCGCTGACGCTTACCGGAGCGGTAGATTCGGCGACAATGGTATCCATATATTAAAATCTGCGCTTGTTATATCCGAAGCTGCGGGTTCTGGCGGGACCGTTGCGGCGGAAGTCAGAGGACTTGCCGTAGGAATTGTTGCGCTCGTTGTTGGGGATTATTACGACATGGCGGTACTTGCCCTCGCCTTCGGATTGGGTTGTAACATCCTTGTCGCCCGCGAGCGTTGTATGGATAACCCTGCGCTCGAAGGGGTTCATGGGCTCGAGCGCGGTACGGCGGCCGCTCTTTACAGTCTTTTGTGCAAGCCTTCTCGCGAGGTTGGCGAGAGTGTCTTTGCGCCTCTTGCGGTAGTTGCCGGCGTCAACCTGGGCTCTTATAAAACCTCTGCCGCCCCTGTTGGCTATAATGAGGGCAAAATATTGGATAGAGTCCAGCACCTCGCCGCGATAGCCGATCACCTGTCCGGCGTCGTCGCCGTTGATGTAAATGTTAACCTCGTTGTTAAGGGTGTCCGAGGTGACATCGCACTTTACGCCCATTCTTTGGATGACATTTTTTACGAAGTCTTCGCACTCGGCGCGGGCCGCCTCGACATCGGCGGAAGCCGCGGTGGTCTTGGCGTCTTCGTCGAATTCGGGCTCTTCCGTTTCGGCGGCCGCGGGTTCGGCCTTGGGGGTTATCGCCACGCAGGCCTTTGTGAAGATGCCGCCGTAGCTTTTTACTTCTACTTCAACCTGGCTTTCGGTAAGCCCAAGCTCTTTCAGGCCCAGAGCGATTGCTTCGTCTACCGTAGCGCCTTTGAATTCCATTGGTGTCTTGTCTTTCATCTCTATGCTTACTTCCTTATAGAATTATTGCGATTTTATTTTGCCGCATTGGCTATTTCTTTATCGTTGTCGAAAGGATCATATCCTTGCGCTTTGTGTCAATCCGTTTGGAAACAATATTGAACCCAAGGTTAAACAGGGTGGTAAACAAGCTGCTAACCACCATATAGAGGGCAAACGCCGTGCTGTAGAACAGCGTAAGTACGCCCATCATAAGCGGCATAAAGTAAGACATCATTTTTGCTTGGGCCTGCTGCGCCTTTAATTGTTCCTCTGTCTGTCCTGCCATCTGTGGCGTTTCGGGGGCTTTAATGAGCTTTGTGGAGAGAACGCTCAGCGCCAGCGAAATTATGGGAAGAATAAGGTACCCGTTCCAGACCTTCTTTCCGTTTTCGTTAACATTGTACTTTTTGATGATGGGCGACATCACCATATTGTAATCTTCGCGGTCGGCGTTGGGTATGCCAAGCTTGCCTATGCCGGTGCCGCTGTAAGTCGAGATATCGGGTATGGGGCTCTTCCACGAGTCGGGCATGAAGATGTTTTTGGTAAGCAAGAACCTTTCGGGCTTGTACGCCTCTACCACGGCTTTTTCGGCTTCTCCCGTCGCGTAGGCTTCCAGAGCGTCCTCGTCGGTAATCTCATCCTTCTTGAGTTCGGCCGCCTCGTCGTAGGCCTCGTGGTATATCTCGTAGAGGTTATCGAACACCGTCGAGTTATAATGCCTTACCGCGCTGTTGAAGCCCGAAAATACCACAAAGAATATAACAATCGTGATTAGAGAGGGCAGGCAGGCGCTGAAGGCGTTGTACTTATATTTTTTGTACAACTCGCGCTGCTTTACCATAAGGAGCTCGCGGTTTTGCCCGCACTGCTTGTTAATTTTGTCAAGCTCGGGCTTCATTTGCTCCATTTTAAGGGCATTTTTGCGGGAAAGCACCTTCTGCCAAACATCGAAGGGCAGGGTAATAAGTTTCAAAAACAGCGTAAACAGGATAACCGTTATGCCGAAGGCGCCTATCAGTTGGTAGTCGTTCCCCCACGAAAGCACCCATTTGTAGAGGCCGTTATAGATAAGCTTGCCTATGCCGTTAAGTTCGGTGGCGAGGATCATAAGGTCCATTTTGCGTTTCCTCTGAAATTTTCTTTTACGGGGTCAAAGCCGCCTTTGGCGAAGGGGTTGCAGCGCAAAATTCTTGCCGCTCCCATAGCCGAGCCCACCAAAACGCCGTATTTGTTGATAGCATCCAGCGTATACATCGAGCAGGTAGGGGTATAAATGCAATCACGACCGATTATGGGCGAAAAAACTTTCTTATAAAACAAAATCAACGCCCGACATATTCGTTTCATGCTTTCAGGTGTCCTGCTTTTTCGAACAGCGAAAGCAAAGCGCCCAGGATGTCGTCGAAGCTTGCGTCCGCTATGCCTTCGCGAGCGGATATCACATAATTATAATTTCCGCCAAGCCTTGGTAAAATTTTTCGTATTGCTTCGCGTATGCGCCTTTTTGCCTTGTTGCGCGCCACGCTTCCCCCGACTTTTTTGCTTACGCTTACGCCGAACTTGAGGCCTGCGGCTTTAACATAAAATAGGACTAGGATGGGGGAAGATAGCGCCGTGCCGTTCCTGTAAATATAATTGAAGCTGGCGCTATTGGTCAGCCGCAGCGCCTTATTCATTACGCCGTCAGTTTAGCTCTGCCCTTTGCGCGCCTGCGCGCGAGAACTCTTCTTCCGCCTTTGGTGGCCATTCTGGCGCGGAAGCCGTGAACTTTGCTTCTTTGTCTTTTCTTGGGTTGATAAGGTCTTTTAGTCGCCATAAATAATCTATCTCCTGACAATTAATTTCATCTTGAGCTTTCGATAAGCTATAAAATTATATACTATATAGGTACGGGTGTCAACTAAAAAAGAAAGTTCAGCCAACAAGCTTAGTATTTCCCAAGAGGCGGGGGCTTATAACACGGGCAA
>DGDU01000011.1:429-18338 GCA_002385605.1 Christensenella sp. UBA3944 | reverse complement strand
CAAGAATATGCTATACTTAATGGGGCGATAAACCTAAAGAGGTTATTATGAAAAACATTCTTTTGATTCTCACGGGCGGCACGATAGGGAGCTGTTCCCGAGGCGGGGCCCTTTCGGTAAGAAAGGAAGGCTCGATTCTTTTGGATTTGTACAACAGGGTCGGGAAAAGTGAAGGCATCTCCTTCGACATCCTGCGCCCCCTTAATATATTAAGCGAAAACGCCACCGCGGGCGACATCATAAAGATAATAAACACGGCGGCGGGGGCGGATTTCAACAAATACGACGGTATCGTTATGACATACGGCACCGACACTTTAGCCTACTGCGCCAACCTCGCCGCGATGGCTTTACACAATTCCCCCGTTCCCGTTGTCTTTGTCGCGGCGGACAAGCCGCCCGAAGAGGAGGGCTCCAACGCACTCGCCAACTTCTCGGCGGCGGTAGACTTTATTTCAACCGAGGGCTTAAACGGCGTATACTTCAGCTACCGTAATCCCGGCGAGGAAACAAAAATCCACCTCGCCTCCCGCGTAACCCAGGCGGCGCCTGTCACGGGCGACTTCAACAGCGTGGCAAACCTGCATTTCGGCACGGTAAGGGAAGGCAGATTTACCCTCAATACCTCGCCGCGAAACCCAACCCCCGAAAGGATAAAAGAAAAGGCGGGATTTCCCCTTCCTATTTCGCAAGCCCCGCCTAAAATACTGTATATCAAGCCTACCCCCTATACGGATTTCGGCATATACGGTTTGCAAACAACGGCTGCCGCGGCGGCGGTTATAGAGCTTTACCACAGCGGCACGGGCAGCGCGGAGGGAGAGGCAAGCCTCGCCGAGTTTATAAAAAGATGCTCCGCGCGAAACATCCCGGCCGTGCTCGCAAGCTATCCGTATACGGACGGAAGGAAATATGTAACCACCGAAGCTTTGGAAAAGGCGGGCGGCATTTTCGCGTACAGGATGAGCCCCGAGGCCGCCCTCGCCAAGACGGTAGCTTATTTTCTCGGCAAAAAAGAAATATCCCTCGCCGAATATCTGGCGAGGGACCTGTTCTATGAGATCATAGAATAAAAACTATTCTCCCGATAGTATTTCAGCCAATTCGTCTATGTCTTTGGCGATGTAAGTCGCGCCCGCGGCTTCGAGTTCTTCGCGCGTCCCGAACCCGTAAAGCACGCCTACGGAATCCATATTGTTGTTTTTGGCACCCCAAATGTCGTATTCGCGGTCGCCCACCATTACGCATCCTTCGGGCGAGGCTATGCCGCATTCCTTCATCGCGTGGGCGATAACTTCGTCTTTTTCAGAGCGTTGCCCGTTAAGTTCGCTACCCGCAACCTTCTCGAAAAACTTAGCCATGCCAAAGTGCTCTATAATTTTTTCTGCGTAGACGGTGGGCTTTGCGGTGGCTACAATAAGCCTCTTGCCCGCCTTGTACAGCTTTTCGAGAAGCTCTTTCATTCCGGGATACTCGGCGTTTTGCCATATACCCTCGCGGGAGAAAATCTCGCGGTACTTTTGTATGGCTAAGGCGTTGTCCGCCCCTTCCAGCCCGTAGTATTTCCTGAAGGAAAACTCCAGCGAAGGGCCTATAAACTTGCAAAGCTCGTCCAGGTCGTTTACATATATCCCAAAATGCGAAAGGGCGTACGCCACCGATTTGGTGATCCCTTCTTTAGGGTTAGTCAGCGTGCCGTCCAGGTCAAAAAGTATGATATCGTATCTCTTTGTCGATTTGTCCATATTATTCATTATATCATAGCGGCCCGCCTTTTGCTAACGAAGCGGGGGCAATTCGCCATTCGAAGGCTAACCATATAATAAAGGCCGAAGCGCTATTGCGTCGACCTCCCGCGTGATATTTACGACAGACAGCGATTATTACAGATACTGCCTCATGCTGCTTATCGTATTGTTGTATGCCCCCTGGAGCTCCTCTATAAGCGAGCGGTCTACGCCGGGCTCTAAGGCGTTGTCTATTTTGGTGAGGCTTATCATGCCCATATTCGCGCCCTGAATGAGCATTTCGGCAAGCTTCGAGGGGCTGTTGTCTATTATGGTCTTCATTTTCGTTTGCCCCCAAAGCATTATCTTGGGCAAAAACCCTTCGTCCTCCACCTCTACCTTTTCGTTGGCGATGATGTCTTTAACCTTCAGCTCCAACTCCTTATAGTTTTTTTCCTGCTCGAGCAGGGCGACCGAAAATTGCTTGTCGGTGTTAACGCTCTCGAGGGCCTTTATGCTGTCTATGGATGTATTTGCGGCTTTCAGTACTTCTCTTAACACAGTTTCTCTGTTCATAATCTTCTCCTTCGCCGTTTAGTATTTGTCAAAACGCCGAAATAATTAATAGAAACAAAATTTAACAGAGAAAAAAAGAGAACAATAAAAAAGGCTGAATTCAGCCCGAATTCAGCCCAAAGTAACGCCGTAAAAAGATTTAAGCCGCTCCAGCATATCCTTTTCGGTAATTTTTGCCGTCAGGCAGCCGTATGCGGTAACGCAGTTGGAGCCCGCGATATTCCCGCACATAATGGCTACATCGGGGGAAGCTCCCTTGCAAAGCCCGTAGACGAAGCCGGCCAGGAAGGCGTCGCCCGCCCCCGTCGAGTCCTTTCGGGCGGCGGGAAGGGTAGGTATAACTTTGCCTTCGCCGTTTTCGTACAAATACGCGCCGCCGCTGTCCAGTTTGACAATCGCGCTTCCCGTAAACTGCGACAGCACCTTTGCGGCTTCGGCGGGGTCGTCGGTTTTCGCGATAACCGAGACTTCCTTTCGGTTGGGAAGGTACCAGTCGGCGATAGCGAGATATTCCTTATAGCCCTCAAAGCTCATGCCTTCCTCGTAGCCCGGGTCGAAAATGAGGGTTGCCCCCTCGTCCTTAAGCTGTTTATAAATATCCTTATTGTTGGGCTGCATCAGCACAAAGTCGGCGCCTTTGCAGGTTTCGTAAAGCTCTTTTTCGGTCGCCAAGGTAGACGGCTCGCCGTAGGTGATAAAAGTCCTGTCGGCGTGCGTCACCATAGCCGAGGTTACATTTACGGGTATGCCTCTTCCGTCATAAAGGTTTACAGGGGTTATACCTTCTTCCTTGAGGCGGGCGGCGGCAAACTCCGACAGGTAATCCGTGCCCATCCATGTGCCAAGCTTAACCTTAATTCCCAGCCGGCTTAAAGTCACAAGCGAGCCGGGTATCCCCCCTCCGAGGCCCATAAAAAAATCGCGGCAGTAAAGCTCCTCCCCCTCGTTCGGGAGGCGCTCAAACCCCACATAAATAAGGTCCACATTCAGCCTTCCCACGCCCGCGACAAGTTTATCCGTCATTTCCAATCCCCGCAAAATTCTTTGTTAAGCTCGGCATACTCGTCGACAAGCGCCTTAGCTATTGAATAGGAGTTAACAAGAGGGTGCACCATCAGCGCCTTTACGGCGGTTTCCTTGTCCCTTGTAAGAATGGCTTTCGAGGCAAGCCTCTCGTACAGCTTTACCGTGGATATAAGCTGCTTCTTGTCCTCCGAAATACCGCCGAACTTATGCGGCACGGCGCCATCTTTGGTTACCGTGCAGGTCGCCTCGATTATGTCGGTATCCTGCAAAAAGTCCAACGCGCCGTTGTTGGGAACGCATAGCACCATATTGCCGCTAGCTTCGCCGCGCTCCAGCCTTATGTATTTAAGCGCGACGCCGGCGTAGCCTCCTTCGTCGGGCGAGTGGATGTCAAACTTCCATTCCTTTATCCCCCTGGAAACGCCGGTTTCGTTAGCCATATACATGGCCTCGCGAAGCCCGTACCACTTCTCGAACACGGCAAGCTTTTCTTCAAAACCGCCTTTTGTCGAGAGAAGTTCCTTGGTCATATTCTCGTTAATTTCGGCAATTATCTCGCCCCTTGTCTTATCGGCGGCAAGGATATTCGCGACAGCCCTTTCCCTGTAGTAATAATAGTAAAGGTACTCGTTGGGTATCTCTTTTAAGAATTTCAGTAGCCCTTTGTCGAAAAATTTGAGGTCGGTAGCCTGGCGCGCATTCTCCGACTCCAAAAGTTCCTCTATCATTTCTTTCCCCTTTATCTTTACCGAAGAAAAGTAAGAAAGATGGTTAAGCCCGTAGCATTCGGCGTCCACATCGTCGGGGCCGGCGCCGTAGAGGTCGGCAAACTGCCTTATCATTCCGCTGGGGGCGTCGCAAATGCCGAAGGTAAAATTATATCCCGCGTCCCTTAGCGCCTGCGAAACCACGCCCGCGGGGTTGGTGAAGTTAAAAACTTTAACGCCTTCTTTGGCGTGTTTTTTAATTAGCTCGCAATAGGTGATAAGTGAGGGCACCGAGCGCATGGCAAACGAAATACCCACCCCTCCCGTGGTCTCCTGCCCGAGTACGCCTAAGCCAAGGGCAATCCTTTCGTCCTTTGCCCGCATGCGGTCGCCGCCCGCCCTTATAGTGGTAATAACATAGTCGGCGCCCTTTACCGCTTCGACGGGATCGGTAGTAAGCGAAAATTTAAGCTCGGGGTTCAGCTCCTTAGCCACGACCTCGGCCATACCGCCGTACAGTTCGAGCTTGGCGGAGTCGTTGTCCATAAAAACAATTTCGTCGATGCCCAAAGCCTTTGCCCGGGAAGCAAGGCTTTTTGCCAAAAACATAGAACGGACTCCGCCGCCGCCGATGGTAGCAAGCTTCATAAGGCTTCCTCCAAAAGAGGTTTTTATCATTATACAATAAAATCGGGCAAATGTGGAGCCTGACTAATCGTAATAGCCCACTCCGCAGGCAAAAATATTCATATCGAAGTTTTCGTCTATGTTCTTATACAGCCCTTCGGTGTACCTTTCGGTGTGCCCCATCTTGCCTAGCACCCTTCCGTCGGGCGAGATAAGCCCCTCGACGGCGTAAAGGCTGCCGTTGGGGTTATAGGGCGAAACCATCGTGGCGTTGCCGCAAAGGTCTACATATTGCGTGGCAATCTGCCCGCCCGCGATTATCCCGGCGAGATGCTCGCCGTTTGCCACAAACCTTCCCTCGCCGTGCGAAACGGGAACGGCAAACACATCGCCCGCCTTAAATGACGAAAGCCAGGGGGAGGCTGTGGTCGCTATGCGTATGCGGGCTATCGTCGAAACATGGCGGTTAATGCGGTTGAAGGTAAGCGTGGGCGAATCCTCTTTTTGCTCGGCTATTTTGCCGTAAGGGAGAAGCCCCAATTTTATAAGCGCCTGGAAGCCGTTGCAAATACCGAGAATAAGCCCGTCCCGCTTGTACAAAAGTTCTTCCACCGCGTCCGCGATAATGGGGTTACGGAAGGTGGCGGCTATAAATTTGCCGCTTCCGTCGGGCTCGTCGCCGCCCGAAAACCCTCCGGGGAAGGCTATAATCTGGCTTCTCGCTATACCCTCGGCAATCCTGTTTACGCTTTCGGCTATCTCGGCGGAGTTGCCGTTTTTAATAACAAGAATTTCGGGCAGCGCTCCTTCTTTCTCAAACCTCCTGGCGGTGTCATATTCGCAGTTTGTGCCGGGGAAGACGGGAATAAACACCCGGGGCCTTGCTATCTTTACTTTGTTTTTGGGAGCGGCGAACTTATTTTCAAACGAAAGTGTCTTAACCTCGCCCGGGGCTTCCTTTTCGGTGGGGTATACCGAAGAAAACCCGCTAAGAAGCGATATCGCTTTTTCGATATCCAGCTTTAAGCCTTCAGCCGAGATTATCCCGCTGTTGTCGGTTGCCCCAAGCTCCTCTATCTTCAGCCCCGCAAAAGCCGATATATCCTCGGCGGCAATTATGATATCCCCAAGCCTTGCCTCAAAATGCTCTTTGCCGAGGCTAACAAACTTTATCCCGAGCTTATTGCCTATGCAGCTCTTTACGGCGGCGGCAAAAGCCCCGCCCGCCTCAACTACGGTTGCCCGCTTTACGATGCCGCCCGATACGGCGTTATGCAAAGCCTTGTAAACCTTATTCGTATATTCGAGGTCGCTTACGGATATCGGCAGTATGTAAAGCCTGTCGCCCGCCTCAAACACATTGGTAATTATATTTTTAGCGTCGGTCACCGACACGGCAAACGAGATTAATGTGTTGGGCACATCGAGGCGCTCAAAGCTTCCGCTCATGCTGTCCTTGCCGCCTATGGCGGGTATCTTAAGCCCGTATTGAGCGTACAACGCGCCCAACAGCGCGGCAAAGGGCTCTCCGATACGCTCGGGATTGCCGCTCGGGCGCTTGAAAAACTCCTGAAGCGTGAGGCGGATTTTCCCGGGGTCGGCGCCTCCCGCCACAAGTTTAGAAACCGAGCATATCACGGCGAGCGCGCCGCCTATATACGGGTTGGCGTCGGTGATATGCGGGTTAAACCCCCAGGACGCTATGCTTGCCGTATCCGTTTTGCCGTAAATCACGGGCAGTTTGGCAGCCATATTTATTGCGGGGGTAAGCTGATATATTCCTCCGAGGGGCATGAGCACGGACGCCGCCCCGATGGTCGAGTCGAACATCTCGGTCATGCCCCTCTGTATCATCACATTTTTGTCCTTCAGAATGCCCTCGGCGGCTTGCTGAAGGTCGCCCTTATCCAGGGCAGATTTTACTTCGCCGGGGTAAACCTCAAACAGGCCTTCTTTTCTGAAGGGCCTGCATTTTACCGCGCAAACCTGCTTTACGCCGTTTGTGTCAAGAAAGCTCCTCTTTATATCGCATACGGCACCGCCCTCGTAGAACATACGGAGCCTTCCTTTATCCGTCACAGTCGCGACAATTGCGCCGTCTAAGTTTTCTTCTTTTGCGAGGGCCAGGAATTTTTCGGCGTCCTTTTCGGCTACAACCACCGCCATCCTCTCCTGCGATTCGGAGATGGCAAGTTCGGTAACCGACAGCCCCGCGTACTTTTTGGGTATCCTCTCGAGGTATATATCCAGCCCGTCGCTAAGCTCGCCTATCGCCACCGACACGCCGCCGGCGCCGAAGTCGTTGCACTTCTTAATAAGCCTTGTGGCCTCGGGGTTTCGGAAGAACCTTTGCAATTTGCGCTCGGTAAGCGGGTTTCCTTTTTGCACCTCGGCGCCGCACTCGTTTACGCTCTCCTTGCTGTGCGCCTTCGAGGACCCGGTCGCCCCGCCGCAGCCGTCCCTTCCCGTTTCGCCGCCCAAAAGTATTACGACATCGCCGCTTTCTGGCCTGCTCCTTATAACATTTCCGGCGGGCGCCGCGCCTATGACAAAACCCGTCTCCAGCCTTTTTGCCACATACCCGTCGTGGTAAACCTCGTTAACTATGCCCGTGGCAAGCCCGATTTGGTTTCCGTAGCTCGAAAACCCCGCAGCTGCCGTCTTTGTTATAACCCTCTGCGGAAGCTTTCCTTCCAGGGTATCTTTAATATCTTGGAATATATCCCCCGCGCCCGTTATGCGCATAGCCTGGTACACATAAACCCTTCCCGAAAGGGGGTCTCTTATTGCCCCGCCCAGACAGGTAGCCGCCCCGCCGAAAGGCTCAATCTCGGTAGGGTGGTTGTGCGTTTCGTTTTTGAACATCACAAGCCAATCCTCGGGCTTGCCGTCCACCATAGCCTTTACCTTTATGGAGCAGGCGTTTGTCTCCTCGCTCTCGTCAAGGTCGGCGAGGTACCCCTCACGCTTCAGGGCCTTCGCCCCGATGGTGGCGATATCCATAAGGCAGACATATTTATCCTTTCTGCCCTTATAAATCTCCTCAAACAGCCTCTTGTACAGGGCAAACCCTTCTTTCACCTCATCGTTTTTGCCCAAATCTATATCGGTAAGCTCGGTAAGGAAGGTAGTGTGCCTGCAGTGGTCGCTCCAGTAGGTGTCTATAACCTTAAGTTCGGTTTCGGTGGGGTTTCGTCCCTCGCCGCGGAAGTATTCTTGAACGAATTTAAGGTCGGCAAGGCTCATGGCAAAGCCGCCCGCCGCATGGAAGCCCTTTATTCCGCCCTCATCCAAATCGATAAACCCTTCAACCTCGACGGCGCCTTTCCCCTTGAACGCCCCGATATCCAAAGAAGCGGGTTTGTTCATATCGCAAAGCCTGCTGTCGGTGGGGTTAATGAGGTATTTTTGTATGGCAAGGATATCCCTTTCGCTCACGCCTTTTACGGCGTATATGGTAGCCGTCTTTACCTTGGGGCGGTTTTTATTCAGGAGTAGCTCTACGCATTGCCCGGCGCTGTCCGCCCTTTGGTCGTATTGGCCCGGGAGGTACTCTATCCCGAAAACGCCATATCCGCCAAGTTCGGGGAGTTCCTCATAATATACGGTGTCGCAGGGGGGCTCGCAAAAGACATTGTTTACGGCAAACTCAAAATCCGCCTCCTCTATGCCCGAGATGTCGTACCTTAAGAAAACCCTTAAGTTCTCGCAGTTAATTTTCAGAACTTCCCTTATATCGCCGAGAATCCTTTTCGCGGGGATGTCGAAGCCCGCCTTCTTTTCAACGAAAATCCTTCTTATCTCCATCACTTCAGCCCTATATCCGTTCTGTAAAAGCCGCCATCGATACGGATGTTTTTCAAGGCGGCGTACGCCTTCTCCCTGGCGTCGGGGATATCTTTTCCTTTTGCTGTCACGGCAAGCACCCTGCCGCCGCTTGTCACAAGCTTTCCGTCCTTTATCGCGGTGCCGGCGTGGTATACAAAGCAGCCGCCGACATCGCCGATTGCCACTTCCTTGCCCTTTTCGTAAGAGCCGGGGTAGCCGCCCGAGGCGTAAACGACGGTAACAGCCGTTTCGCCCGACCACTCGATATCTATTTCGTCAAGCCTCTCGTCTATTACGGCCTCCATGATGTCGAGCAGGTCGGTTTTCAGCAGGGGAAGCACGGCCTGCGTCTCGGGGTCGCCGAAGCGCGAATTGTACTCCAGAACCTTAATGCCGTCCTTGCACATCATCAGCCCGAAGTAGATAACGCCCTTAAACTTCCTGCCCATCTCCGACATGGCGCGAACGGTGGGCAAAAAGATATGCTTCATAGCCCACTCGCCCATTTCCTTGGTGTAGTAGGGGCTGGGAGAAAAGGCTCCCATACCGCCGGTATTGGGCCCCCTGTCGCCGTCATACGCTCTTTTGTGGTCCTGCGAAGGGGGCATGGCCTTTATCGTCTTTCCGTCGGTGAAGGCAAGCACGGATACCTCCCTTCCCTCGAGGAATTCCTCGATTACAACCGAGGGGTTTTTGTTCCCGAATATATTGTCGAGCAGTATTTCCTCGACGGCTTTTTTCGCCTCGGCGAAGGAGGAGCAAATGGTAACGCCCTTGCCGTACGCCAGCCCGTCGGCCTTAACAACCACGGGGTAGGCGGTTTTTTTCAGGTACTCTACCGCCGGCCCGCAATCCGAAAAAGCCTCGTAAGCCGCGGTGGGGATGTTGTTATTCTTCATCAATTCTTTGGCGAATTTCTTGCTCGCCTCGATTATGGCGGCCTCCGCCCTCGGCCCGAAAGCCCTGTGCCCGCGGGCCTCAAGCTCGTTTACAAGCCCGTCGGCTAGAGGGTTGTCGGGGGCGACGACGGTTAATTTTATGTTGGGGTGGGTGTCGAGAAAGTCGCATATCCCCTCAAAGTCGCTCACGGCAAGCCCTACCCCTTCGGCAATCATATTTATGCCCGCGTTCGAGGGGGCGCAGTATATCCTGCCCGCCCTCGGGCTTTTGGAAAGGGCGTGCACTATGGCGTGTTCGCGTCCGCCTCCGCCTATAACCAGAATATCCATCTTGTCCATACCCGTTAATGTTTGAAGTGGCGTTTGCCGCAGAACACCATTGCGATACCGAGGCGGTCGCAGGCGTCTATCGAAAGCTGGTCGTTTACCGAGCCGCCGGGCTGAATTATCGCGGTGATTCCCGCCTTGGCGGCTTCCTCAACGCAGTCGTCAAAGGGGAAGAAGGCGTCCGAACTTAAAACCGCGCCCTTCGCGCGCTCGCCCGCCTGCGCGAGGGCAATCTTTGTAGCCTGTATGCGGCTGGTCTGCCCCATGCCTATGCCCAGGGTGGAAGAGGCGTCGGAAACAACTATGGCGTTGGATTTGGTGTGCTTTACAACCTTATACCCGAATACCATTGCCCTTATTTCTTCTTCGGTGGGCTGTTTCTTTGTCACAACCTTAAAATCTTCCCGGTCAAACAGCTCGGTGTCATAATCCTGCAAAAGCAGCCCTCCCAGCACTCTCTTGGAGTTGGCCTCGCCCTTTCTGATGGGTAACAGGATGTTGTCAATCTTAAGAAGGCGCACATTTTTGCGCTTCTCGGCGAATATCGCCACGGCTTCCTCGGTAAAGTCGGGCGCAAGCACGATTTCGAGGAAGGTCTTTGCCATCTCGGTGGCGGTTTTGCCGTCCACCGTGCGGTTTGCCGCCACTATGCCGCCGAAAATCGAAACGGGGTCTGCGTTATATGCCGCAAGGTAGGCGTCGTATATGTTGCCTGCGATGCCCGCTCCGCAGGGGTTGGCGTGCTTTACGGCTATTACGGCGGGTTCATCAAACTCCTTAAGGAGCTCGAGCGCGCCGTTGGCGTCGTTTATGTTGTTAAAGGACAGCTCCTTGCCCATAAGCTGCCGGGCGCTCGCCAGGCAGCCCTCGACGGGGAGGGTTTCTACATAAAATGCCGCCCTCTGGAAGGGGTTTTCGCCGTAGCGGAGGTCCTGCTTTTTCTCGAAAGCAAATGTAATCTGATCGGGGAAGTCCAGACCCAGCTTTTGCCTTAAATATGTGGAAATCAATGTGTCATACACCGCCGTGTGCTGGAACACCTTGTACATCAGGCGGAATTTTGTATCTTTAGAGGGCGCGCCCGCCTTCAGTTCGGATATTACAAGGGGATAATCCGCGGCGTCGCAGATTACATACACATCCTGGTAATTCTTTGCCGCGGCCCTTAGCATTGTAGGCCCGCCTATGTCTATGTTTTCCACCGCTTCCTCAAGCGTCACATCGGGTTTTAATATTGTCTGCTTGAAAGGATAAAGGTTTATAGCCACGATATCGATGGGCACAATGCCAAGCTCGGCAATCTGCGCCATGTGCCCGGGGTTATCCCTCATAGCGAGAATACCGGCGTGCACGACGGGGTGCAGCGTCTTTACCCGCCCGTCGAGGCACTCCTTAAAACCGGTGATGTCCGACACATTTACGACATTAACGCCCGCCTTTTGCAGCGCGGCGAAAGTCCCGCCCGTCGAGACAATCTCGTAGCCTAATGCTTCAAGTTCTTTGGCGAACTCCACGATTCCCGTTTTGTCCGATACGCTAAGCAAAGCTCTCTTTTTCATATTTCCCTCTTTATTTCAATTATTTTTGTCGCACAACATCTTAAGAACCCGCGGAAGCAGTTTATGCTCGGCCTCCAGTACCCTTTTGGCGAGCGTTTCGGGGGTGTCTCCCGGCATAACGGGCACCTTTGCGCGGGCTATTATCTCGCCCGTGTCCACGCCCTCGTCCACGAAATGCACGGTAGCGCCCGACTCGGTTTCGCCGCCTTTAATGACAGCCTCATGGACTTTCATTCCGTAGAACCCCTCGCCGCAGTACTTGGGTATCAGCGAAGGGTGAATATTTATGATTTTCCCTTTAAATCTTCTTACGAAAGCCGAGGGCAGTATGGTAAGATACCCCGCGAGCACTATAAGGTCCACCTTTAACTTGTCTAAAAGCCCCGAGATTTTCTCAAACATCTCCTCAGCGCTGCCGTAATCGGATTTTTTATAGACTTCATACCTTATGCCGTTTTGCTTTGCCCTTTCGATGGCGTAAATGCCGTCCTTAGAAGCCACGCAAACGGCTATTTCGGCGTTTATCTCGCCGTTTCTTACGCCGTCTATTATAGATTGGAAGTCTGTGCCGCCGCCCGACACAAACACGGCAAGGCGCTTTTTCATTCCTTAAGCTCCACTCCCGCCTTATCGGTTACCTCGCCTATGATGTAGGCCTTCTCGCCCAAAGCCTCGGCCTCTTTTATAAGGGTATCGGCGTATTCGGGCGCGACGGCTATCACGAGGCCTATGCCCATATTAAAGGTGTTATACGCCTGCTCCCTTGTAAGCTCTGCCTTTTCGCAAAGAATCCCGAACAGCGGCGGCAGGGGATAGCTGTTTATGTACACCCTTATGCCCAGCTTTTCGGCGTCGGGCAGGAAGCGGGGGATATTCTCGATAAACCCGCCGCCCGTTATGTGGGCTATACCTTTAAGCGGAAGCTTTTCTTTAAGGTCAAGCACCGTTTTTACATATATCTTTGTGGGCGCGAGAATGGCCTCTCCGAAGGTCTTGCCCAGTTCGGGCGAATATGTTTCGAGAAGCCCCTTATCCTCGGGGCCAAACAGCTTTCTTATAAGCGAATATCCGTTGGAGTGCGCGCCCGAGGAGGCAATCCCTACAAGCTTGTCGCCCGCCTGTACCGTATCGCCCGTTATAAGATTGTCGCGGTCGGCTATGCCCACGGCAAAGCCCGCGAGGTCAAATTCGTTTTCGGGGTAAAAGCCCGGCATTTCGGCGGTTTCGCCGCCTATCAAAGCGCAGCCCGCCTGCCTGCAACCCTCGGCAACGCCCTTTACTATTTCGGCAACCGCCTCGGGCACAAGCTTACCCGTGGCGATATAATCAAGGAAGAACAGCGGCCTCGCTCCCGAGCAGGCTATGTCGTTTACGCACATGGCCACACAGTCTATGCCCACGGTATCAAGTTTTCCCGTAGAAAAGGCGTACTTCAGTTTTGTGCCCACGCCGTCGGTGCCAGACACCAGCACGGGGTTTTTGTAGTTAAAGCCTGCAAGGGAATAAAATCCCCCGAAGCTTCCCAAATCGCCCACGACATTGCTGTCGAAGGTGGATTTGACATATTTCTTCATAAGGTCCACCGCTTTATATCCGCGGGTGACATCGACTCCGGCGTCCTTGTACGAAATAGCCATAATTCTCTCCGATTATTCCGACAAAAGCTCTTTCTTAAGGGCTTCGTTGTCTTTTTCTACCTTTTCGGCAAGTTCTTTTTTGAAGTCGGCAAGTTTTTTGCAAAGCCCGGGGCTGGATAGGGCAAGCATCTGGGCCGCTAGGATCGCTGCGTTTTCCGCACCGTTGATTGCAACCGTAGCCACGGGTATGCCCGAGGGCATTTGCACCACCGACAGCAGGCTGTCCAACCCGTCCATCGTCGAGCTCTTTACGGGTATTCCGATAACGGGCAGAACGGTATGCGCCGCGAGCACTCCCGCGAGGTGCGCAGCCTTGCCCGCCGCGGCGATAATAACCTTATAGCCCTCGGCCTCGGCGTTTTTTGCGAATTCCGCCGCCTTGTCGGGCGTCCTGTGGGCGGACATCACGAACACCTCGGCATCAATGCCGAATTTAACCAGCGTGTCATAGCACGGCCTTATTGCCTGCCAATCGCTTTTGCTTCCCATAATAACGGCTACTTTTCCCATAAACCCTCCGAAAAACAAAAAAAGCCGCAATACACGGCCTATAGTATACTTGCTAAGATGTTCTTGCTGTATTCGGTTGCGGATGCCGCAAACGGAATTGCCATCGTAGCTCCCTTCCTCATATTTCTGATTATAAGATAGCACAGGCGGGCACCCTTTTGCAAACAAAAACGCCCAGGGGGGCGCGTTTTACCTTTATTGTACGAATATTTGCTCTAATTTTACCCTGCTCCCCTCATCCCGCTTTTGTTTATCCCTGAATGCAAAAACGCGCGGGTTTTCGGCTAGTAATACTATGGTTCACGGCCTTTTGCCCGCAAAGCGGTAAGATTTTTATACCTAAAATCTGTCGGCGCCTACGCTTGAATTTACCTGATATGAAACATTCTGAAGCTATTCTGTGTATCTGTTCCTGAGTTCCTTAATCTTTTCTCTGGTCAGGTCGAATTCGGCAGAAGCGTAGTTTTCAAGGCTTCCGTACCGCCCGATTATTTCTTCCAGGGCTGCCTCGAGAAGCTCTTTTTCGACCCTGAACAACAGCCCGAACCGCCTCTGGAAATACCGAAACAGTATGCGGGGCACTCTTTCGGCGGCCTTGTCGCGGATTTCCTTTTCCACCTTGAGGCTCTTAAGATAATCTTCCATAATGTTGTCAAAGCTTACGCCCAGAATCCCTAAAAGTATTGCGCTTCCCACGCCCGTGCGATCTTTGCCGGCCGAGCAATGCTGTATAAACGGCACTTCTCCGTCCGCCAAAGCCTGCACCATTCTCTTGTAGCCCTCATTGCCGAAGGGTAAGGAGCGGTAGGTGTTTTTTATATCTTCCAGGGTAACCTTCGCGAAGATTCTTTTATAGTTTGGCTGATTCTGAAGCTTAAACAGTTTGTCGTTTCCGCGAAGCATAATAAACGAGAGGCGCTTCGCGCCAATCTCGTTATAGGGGTATCCGCCCGCCTCGGGTATTTCCTCGGGGTTGCGGTAGTCAAATATAAGCTTTATGCCCAGCTTTTTTAGCTCGGCTATATCGTTTTCGGAGGCTTCCTCAAGCATCGCGCACCTGAAGAACAAGCCCTTTTTGATTTTTCTCCCGTCCTCGGTCACAATGCCGCCCAGGTCCCTGAAGTTCAAAATCTTTTCCATTTCGGCCCTCAATAAAAGTATATTTTTAGTTTATCATATATGGCGCTTATTTTCAAACCAATCCGCCACTCCCGCCCAAAACAAAAAAGGCTGCCTACTTTCGTACAGCCTTTTCTTTGTTTTCGAATATTCCTATGCTACCTGTTATTGATAGCGTCAATCGGCTTCTTTCTCGCTATCCTCATTACGGGTATAAACGAGGCGATAAAGGCGACAAGCAAGCTGGAGCCAAGTATCAGCCCGACCTGCCTTATGCCGAACAGCAGGAAGGTTATCAGCAAGTTGTAATCTCTTCTAAAAACGGTGTTTAAAATAAACACGGTAACCCCCGTGGCGACGCTCGCGAGGATAAAGTTTATCAGGGCGATAATCAGGCTTTCGTTGAAGAAAATCCCGAACACATCGCTGCTTCTCGCGCCCACCGCGCGCAGAATGCCTATCTCGCGTTTCTTGTAGGAAATGCTCGTCGAGATATAATTTGTAAGAAGCACCGCGGCGAAGAAGGCAAGCCCCAACCCCACATACAGGAAGACCTGGGCGAAAGTTTCCAGGCTGCTGTTTACTACATAAAGCACCGAGGTAATCTCGTTTTGCATAGTGAAGAGTATGCCTTCCTTTGGCTGGCGGTAATTGAAGGTTGCGGCCTTTCTTATTCCTTCCATACTCTCCGGCATCGGGGTTATGGCATGGGAGAATATCCTTCCCCTGAAATCCCCGTACGGCTCATATAAGTCGTCGCTCAGGCAAAGAAGCTCCCCGGGGGTGTATACCTCGTCGTTTAGAGAGGTGTCCGCGAAAAAACCTTTTATCTGCGGCGACTTTTCGTAGTAGTTATAAGCTATTGAATAATTTATGGTCAGGCTCTCAAAAAGCGGCTTTATGGTATCCTTATTTTCCTTTATCACCTCTTTCACCAGCTCGAAATCTTTATGTGCCAGAGCTTGTTGCAACCGCGACCCTATGTTATCTTCATATCTGTCCAAAAAGTTAATGACATCATAACTTAAGGGCAGCAGCACGCTGCCGGAGTCTAGAGTGGTATCGTTTTCGTCCAGATAAAATATGCTTGCTTTTTTTGAAAGGCCTTCGGCGTTTATAACCCTGTTGAAGTAAGAATAGAACTTGGGATTCTCGTGGGTTCCCGTAAAAAGCATACAATATCCGTTCACATCATCAAGGCTTATCTCATACTCTTCTTCCGCAGCGGCAATAAGTTGCTCAAGAAAGCCCTCTTTAACGAAGGCCAGGCCGTGATAGCCGTACTTTTTCAATGCTTCATATTCGCCTGTAAGAGCGTAGCGCTCGAGGTCGGTAAGGGTGTTGTCATCTAAGGCGGCATATCTCTCCTTGTTAAAGCCGGTATCCACAATGCCTGTAATCTTATAGTCCGTGCCGTTAAGGTAAACAACGGGCTCGATCTCTAAGAAAGCCTCCTTCGTGGAAATTTGTTCGCCGGTATATCGGGAGTAATCAATATGGTTCTGGTATCCTCCCGCCTTGAACATACTGTAAATGTGATCGGTTATCGCGATTTCGTCAAACTCTTCGGGCAGCCTTCCCGTTATTGCAAAGCCCGCCGCGCGCGCTTCAGCCTCTGTAAATTCGCAAAAGCCTGTCACCATGGCGTTATATTGCAAATAAGAGGGTAATAGGGCGGGGCTAAGCATGTTGATGTTAAGGTAAAAACTTTTCATTCTGTTGTAATAAACCGGACGGAAAGCAAGCCCCGTCGCCTTCTTCAGATCCTCCACATCCTCCGCTTTCATCTGGACGCCGAAAGAAACATAGCGCTCGTAACGGTCGTCGTAATAAGCTTTGGAGGCGTTGTAAGAAAGATAATTTATCCCCGTATCGGCGATAGACTTCGCGAGAACGCTCGCCTTGTCGTATGCCGAAATGGTATCGGCAAGCCCGAACATGGCAAACGCCGCAAAGGACAAAAATATAGTCACGGCGAGACGGAAGCGCTTGTGCTTCAGGCTGCTCGCCCCTATCTTAAGCGAATGTTTGTAAGGAAGCCTCGATTTTATAAGCTTAAACGGCTCGGGGTCGGTCGAAACAATCTTCGAGTTGTCGGTATCCGTAAAGTATTCCTGTTTTCCCGCCTCGTTCAGCCTGGCGGCCTTCCGCACGGTGTCGTTCAGCTTGTCGTCAAGAGTGATTATGGCGTCGCGCTCGGCAACATATTTATTTATGATCTCCAGATCCCCGGGGGTCAGTCGGTAGCCCTTTTTAATCTGGATCACCGAATTGTTGGTGATAGACAGCCCTTCGCCCTGCGCCTGTTCGCTTATGTGCTTGGATATATCGCTTATAACTTTGCCGTCCTTAAGCTCGATTACCCTGTCGCCGTACATTTCGGCAAACTCCCTGTCGTGGGTGACCACAAGCACCAGCTTGTCTTTGGAGAGCTTTTTAAGGGTATCAAAGACTTGCAGGCCCGTCGCGCTGTCCAGCGCGCCCGTGGGCTCGTCGGCCATAATAATCTGCGGGTTTTTAACGAGGGCGCGGGCGATTGCCACCCTTTGCTTCTGCCCGCCCGATAGCTCGTTGGGCTTTCTGTCGGCGTAGCCCACCATATCGACCTCGGCGAGGATGCGGTTAATATCCTCCTCGGTCGCCTTTTTGCCTTGCAGCTGAAGCGCAAGCCCTATGTTTACGCCCACCGTAAACTCATCCAGAATGTTATATTCCTGAAAGATAAACCCCAAATAGGTGTTACGGTAGCTGTCAAAATCGTCCTGCGAAAAGTCCTTGGACGACTTGCCTTTAATGATAATCTCGCCCTCGTCGTACTTATCCAGCCCGCCCATAACATTAAGGAGGGTGGATTTGCCGCTTCCCGACTTACCCAGGATAAACACCATACCTTTGTCGGGGAACTTAAGGCTTACGCCGTCCAGCGCCCTTACGGGCTCGCCCTTTTTGGGTTTGTATACTCTCACAAGATCTTTTACTTCAAGCATAATTTACTCCCTTTTGACGGCATTCAACAGAGAGGCGGCGATTTTTCGTCACCTTCCAAAAACACCGTTCCGCTCTCGCCAAACTGAGGTTAACCCCGGGCGTTTTCAGGGCTCCGCCTCTGCTGCCCTTAACTGAATTTTTAATTTCCGGCATAATTATACCCCTTTACCTGTATCATCATTATACACAAACCAACCGCCTCAAACAATACGCTTCCCCGGAAATTCCGCCTCAATATTCCCCGAACCGCCTTTTGCCCTATAAAACAACAAAAAAAGGACCCGCCCGGCAAGCCTTTTTTGTGCTGATAGCGGGTTAAAATGCGCCCTTTTATTAATAAAATTTTTATGCGAGCACCGTCAGATCTTTTTTGAGAATT
>DGDU01000011.1:0-188 GCA_002385605.1 Christensenella sp. UBA3944 | reverse complement strand
TTTTCCTCCGATTATCTTGTTACCATAAGGTTAACACATATACTATCCGCAAAAGCAATACCGAAGCTTTCCTCTCGGAGATTTGTTTCAATATAAACAAGCGGAGGCGGCAGCAAAATGCAATAAGATGATTGGATTTCAAGAAAAAACGCAACAAAAAAAGCACCTTCTTCGGTGCTTCTTATTTG
>DGDU01000042.1:20867-21016 GCA_002385605.1 Christensenella sp. UBA3944 | reverse complement strand
GGTTATCACCCCTCCCAACAAGACGGAATACCTCTACGGCGAGGACTTCGATGTAACGGGCGGCAAAATCCGCATAACCTATATGGACGGAAGCACCGCCGAGCAGTCCATAACGCCCATAATGATATACGGCTACGACAAATACGCCC
>DGDU01000042.1:19368-20594 GCA_002385605.1 Christensenella sp. UBA3944 | reverse complement strand
CGTAACGGTAAACAACTATGTCAAGGAGGCAAGGCTTTACTCGGCGGGCAAAACCGAGTACATCTACGGCGAGCCGCTCGACTTAAGCGGCGTAACGGTCACGCTTATAAAGGCCAACGGCGACGAAAGCCGCGTAACCCTTTCCTCGGACACCATAAGCTACCAGGGCTACGACGAAAACAAGGTGGGCGTGCAAACGGTAAGGCTTACCTTCACTCTGGACGGCAAAACCTTCAACGCCGAATACGCGGTTACCGTCCTCGATGTCGTAAGCTACATCTCGACTGCGGCTATAACCAGGGACACCTACCTTTTCGGCGAAGAGCTTTCGGGTGCCGAAGCCATAATACTAGTAATGGTATCGGGCGCCCAGAAGAGCGTTCGCCTCGACGACGAAAACATCACTGTCTCGGACTACGATCCCTATATCTGCGGCGAGCAGCACGCGACGATAGAGTATTCAGACCCCGTTTCGGGCAGAACCCACAGCGTATTCAAAACCTTTACAGTCGAGATTAACGGCCGCTTCATCGTATACTCGATAGACGACCTGGGCGAGCGCCACTACCCGCCCGAGTACCCCGAATCCCCCGAGCCCGTCTATTTCACGGTGGGCGGCGATTTACCGATAGGGGTGACGCTCAGGCTTGCCGACGAGCGCCTTATAGACATCGGGCGCGACGCCTCGGCAAAGATTTATTTCAGGGTATCCAGCTTCAATAACCTTAGCGAGGGCGACGGCTTTGCCACAATCGTCATAACATATCACAGGATGGTTTCGGGCGCTCCCGCTCCCGAAGAACACCCCATAGAAATCACTGTGTTCGGCGAGGCCGAAATCGTAAGCTACACCATAGACGGGCAAACGCAATACCCTTACGGCACCCGCCCCGAATTTTATGTCTATACGGTGGACAAAAACGGCAATCACGGCGGCGGCATAGCGGATAAACTTGCCTACAACCCCGAGCTTACCGACGAGCCCCAAACCTGCTACATTTATTACCACAACAGGGTATACACAGAGCAGATAGTCATTTACGACTACATCGCCGAAATAGAGCCCGTTGCCGACATAACCACGCTTTACGGCACTCCTGTCGAGATCCGGGTTTACGCCTATAAGGCAAAGGCGGGCAGAGTGGCGCTTTCCCCCGAAGATTACCAGATTACGGGTCTTGACTTTTACGCTCTCGGCAGCCACACGGTAACCGTTTCGGCGGGCG
>DGDU01000042.1:3023-19197 GCA_002385605.1 Christensenella sp. UBA3944 | reverse complement strand
CAAGTCCACAACCTTCACCCTTCAGGTAAACGACGCCGTGGCTTCCATTCAGGTAAAGCAAGGCATAGCCGAAACCTGCCTTTACGGTCAGGAGCCGAGCTTCTATTCCGTATACACCGTAACAATGCTTTCGGGCGCCCGGTCCGAAATCGAGTTCAACACAAACGATTTCACGGTTTCCAATTTCAACGCCTACCTTCTAACGCCCCAGATAGTCAGCATAACCCACAAGCAGACGGGCGCGGTGTTCCGCTTCACGGTAACGGCTAAGGACTATATCCAAAGGATTGCCCCCGCGTCGGGCGCCGTACTAAGTTACGAATACGGCGAGGCGCTCTCCTTCGATGTTTCGGTCTTTATGGCGGCGGGCTCCCAGCGTACCGTCCACATCACCGATTGTACGGTTTCTGGCTACAATCCCCGCGTATTGGGGGACCAAACCATAACAATCAGCTATCAAGGCGTTTCGGTGACGGCAATCGTAACCGTGCAGGATACCGTAAGCGGCCTTCAATTGGATATGCCCCCCGCGATAAACTTAAAATACGGCGAGGCGCTCTCCTTCTTAGGCGCCACGCTGAAGATTTACTATGCCTCGGGGGGGGAGCCAAGAACCTATAAAAACAGAGAGATAGAGGGTATCCCCTGCTCCTACAACCCCCTGCAGACGGGCAAGCAGACGGTAACTCTTACGGTAGGCAACCATACGGCATACTTCACGGTAACCGTCGCGGCCAAAAAGGCGAACACTTACAGGCTCAAAGAAAACGCCGTCTTTACCCAAAAAGAAAAGTCCATAGTGTTCGACAGGACGGCAACGGCGGAAGAGCTAAAGGAAAGCCTGGTTTACGAAACCTACCTCACGGCAAAAATCAAGAAGGCGGACGGCTCTGTCGTGCCTTTAGAGCAAGTCGGGATTCTGCGTTCCGACTATACCCTGCAAATCGTAAACGACTCCGATTTTACCGTATTCTCGTATAAGCTCTACCTTAAAGGCGACGCCAACTGCGACGGCGTGCTGGACGAAAACGACATTACGAGCCTTGCCGACAAGCTGCTCAAAGGCAATTACGACAGGGATATGGTGGACTACGACGGCGACGGGGCGTTCACGCTTACCGACCTCGTTAACTGGGCAAGAAAAACCCTTCCGCCGGTAAACCCCATCAACGCCATGGCAAACGCCTTTGTAAGCGACGCGAAGCCGAATAAGAAGGAGGAAGGCAATGAATAAAAAAGCGTTTTCGGCTATTGTAATTGCGCTTATCCTTGCCCTCTGCCTCGGGGCGCTGTCGTCGTGTGCCAAAGAGAAGCAGGTTTCCAGAATTCAAATCCTTGGCGGCTCATTTAAGGATAATTATTCGTTGGACGAAACCGTAGATTATGATAAAATATATATAATCGTGACATACAAGGACGGCGATACGGCCCGCGTCAAGGCTCAGCCCGAATGGATAGAAGGCTTCGATTTATCCACTACGGGCTCGCGCAAGGCCTTAACCGTAAACTACAAGGGGGCAAAAGCCGAATACCTTTACAGCGTAACCTACAAGTACAGCGTAACCTCCCCCGTAAGGCTTTCCGCCACAAAAGGCGACGCAAACGGCAAAAAAGAGATAACTTTAGCGCTTGCCAACCTCGACAGGATGCCCGCCTACGCCGTAAGGGTGGACATAAGCCTCAACGGCATGAAATACGAGGGCAGGGAGGATACCCTTCCCGAGGGCTGGGGGGCAACGCAAAACGCATCGGGCGGCAAACTAAGCCTTCTGTTCTTCGCGGCGGACGGCACGGCCCCTCTCGAGGGCGGGCTTACGAAGGTGTATCTTAGCGGGCAGTCCGACACCATTTATTTAGAAGCGGTAATAAGCGACGGCGTATCCGACCACAGGCTGCCGGATATCAGCCTCGGTATAAAATAAAATCGGAGGTAAACCAAATGATTTCTGTTGTTCCCAAGCCGCAAAGGATAAGATTATTATCCAAAAAGCAGTATCTGTACAAACCTGCCGATATTCAACGCTATATAGAAGAGGGGCATGGTAAGGAAGGGTATCGTTTACTTATAGATAACGACGGAATCAAAATATTCTGCGAAACGGACGAAGGCGCCTTCCGCGCCGAAACCACCCTTAAACAGCTTTATGTCGAAAAGAAGCTGCCCAATATCGAGATATGGGACTTCCCGAGGTTTCAATACAGGGGATATATGCTGGACTCGGTAAGGCACTTTTTCGATGTCGAAACCATCAAAAAGCAGATAAAGGCCATGGCGCTTCTCAAGCTAAATTACTTCCACTGGCACCTCACCGACGACCAGGGCTGGCGCATAGAGTCCAAAAAGTACCCCCTTCTTACCCAAACGGGAAGCAAAAGGGCGCAGACGGCGGGCGACGGCAAGCCCGTAAGCGGCTTCTACACCCGCGAGCAAATTAAAGAGGTTGTCGAGTTCGCCAAGCAAAACTTTATCGAGGTAATCCCCGAAATAGATATCCCCGGGCATATGACGGCGGCAATCGCTTCCTACCCCTCGCTTTCCTGCGACGGGCAGGATGTCAAGGTTTCCGAGGGCTTCGGCATCCATAAGAATGTCGCCTGCGCGGGCAAAGACAGCGTCATCCGCATGCTTGGCGACATCATCGAGGAGGCGGCGGAGCTGTTCCCCTGCAAGTACTTCCATCTGGGCGGCGACGAGGCACCCGGCGACAAGTGGGAAAACTGCCCCGACTGCAAAGCCCGCATGCAAAAGGAAGGGCTAAAAAACCGCGACGAGCTTCAGGCGTACATGATGAACGAGCTTGTAAAGCGCCTCGAGGCCAAGGGCAAGACGGTAATAAACTGGAACGACGGCATGAAATCCGAAAACATCGGCGGCTCCATCATAATGCAGCATTGGAAGGAATCCAAGGATTGCATAGCAGCCTCGGCGAGGGAAGCAGCCAAGGGCCGCCCCATTATTTATAGCCCCTTCTTCGGGTACTATCTCGATTACCCCTACGGTATGACCTCCCTTAAAAAAACCTATACTTATAAAATAGGATTTAAGGGGGCGGGAGATGGCGCCCTTCTCGGGCTGGAGGCCCCCCTCTGGACGGAATATATCGAGGGCGAAGAGGCGCTCGAGAAAAACACCTACCCCAGGCTTTGCGCCGTCGCCGAAAGGGCTTGGAGCAATGTCAAGGAGGCCAACTACGACGAATTTTGCCAGCGGCTCAGGCGGTTTAACAAATTTCTGGACGCAATCGGCGTAAAATATGTTACAATAGAGGATGCGAATCCGGCATTTATCAAGGGCAAGCTGGACACTCTAAGGTTCTTTATCAACGCCCTTAAGACGGTTCGCCGGGCAAAAAAGCAAACTAACAGGAAGGATTAGCTATTGATGAGAACATGGCATACGCTATCGGCAAATGAGGTTTTCAAGGAGACAGGGTCGCAAAAGGACGGGCTTAGTTCGGAGGAAGCCTCGGCGCGTCTTGCGCGCGACGGAAAGAACGCTTTAGAAGAAGCCAAAAAGAAATCTTTAATAGCCAAGTTTTTCGCCCAGCTGAAGGATGTAATGATTATAGTCCTTCTCGCGGCGGCGTTAATCTCGGCGGTAATATCAATAATCCAGCGGGAATATTCCGAGCTTGTGGACAGCGGCATAATCCTGCTAATCGTAATAGTAAACGCCATAATAGGCCTTATACAGGAGAACAAGGCGGAAGCCTCCCTTGACGCCCTTAAAAACCTCAACAAGCCCTACGCCAAAGTCATGCGCGACGGGCAGATAACCAAGGTAAAAAGCGAGGATATTGTAGTAGGCGATGTCATTGTGCTCGAGGCGGGCGACATTGTGCCCGCCGATTTGCGCCTTTTCGAAAGCGTCAGCCTCAAGATAGAGGAAGCCGCTTTAACAGGCGAATCCGTACCCACCGAAAAACACACAGACGCTTTAGACAACCCCGAAGCCCCGTTAGGCGACCGTTCCAACATGTGCTACAGCACGGGCATAGTTGCTTACGGCAGAGGGCAGGGCGTAGTAGTCGCCACGGGCATGAAAACCGAAGTGGGCAAGATAGCCAAGATGCTAAGCGAAAGCGAAACCGAGCCCACGCCCCTGCAGGTGCAGCTCGCAAAGACCGCCAAGATCCTAAGCATAGTAGTGCTTGCCATAGCCGTTGTCATCTTCGGCGCGGCAATCATACGAGGCGTCATCGGCGTTAACAATCCCCCCATAGCGGACATCATAATAGACTCCTTTATGGTAGCGGTAGCCATAGCGGTCGCCGCCATACCCGAGGGCCTGCCTGCGGTTGTCACAATCGTGCTCGCGATAGGCGTGCAGCGCATGTCCGCCCGCAAGGCAATCGTAAGAAACCTTCCCGCCGTCGAGGCTTTGGGCTGCTGCGAGGTTATCTGCTCGGACAAGACGGGCACTTTGACCCTCAACCAGATGACAATCAAAGAGCTCTATACCCGGGACACGGGCATATTTAAAGACTCCGACCCTGTGGAAACCCCCTCGGCCGAGCTTTTAATAAGGACGATGGTTCTCTGCAACGACACCAAGGTTGTAGAGGATAAACTTATCGGCGACCCCACCGAAACTGCGCTTGTAGCCTACGCAAGGGCTAAGGGCAGGGCGGGCCTCAACGAAAAGTACCCCCGCGTCGGCGAAAACCCCTTCGACAGTATGCGCAAGCTGATGTCCACCGTAAACGCCACGCCCGAAAGCAATGTCGCTCATATAAAGGGAGCCCCCGACCTTCTTATAAAGAAGTGCTCCTACATCTACACAGAGGCGGGTGTAAGGCCTATTACCGATAAGGACAAAGACGAAATCCGCGCCGCAAACAAAGCCATGGCAACAAAAGCGCTCAGGGTTCTCGGCATGGCGGTTAAGTTCGGCGACCCGATATCCCAAAAGGGCGATGTAGCCGCCGAGGAAGCCGAAACCGATATGGTATTTGTCGGGCTTGCCGGCATGATAGACCCCCCTCGCGCCGAAGTCAAGGACGCCGTCGCAACCTGCAAGAGAGCGGGCATGAGGGCGGTAATGATAACAGGCGACCACGCGGACACAGCCGCGGCTATCGCCAGAGAGATAGGCATTCTAGAGGAAGGGCACGAGGTAATAACCGGCGCCGAACTGGACAAACTAAGCGACGAAGAATTTATAAAGAGAATAGACAACATAAGCGTATACGCCAGGGTCAGCCCCGAAAACAAGGTGCGTATAGTTAAGGCCTTCAAGTCGATAGGCAAGAAAGTCGCCATGACGGGCGACGGCGTAAACGACGCCCCGAGCATAAAGGCCGCCGATATCGGCGTAGGCATGGGCATCACGGGCACCGATGTCAGCAAAGGCGCGAGCGACATGGTGCTTGCCGACGACAACTTCGCCACGATAGTCGCCGCCGTCGAGGAAGGCCGCAAGGTATACAGCAACATCAAAAAGTCCATCCAGTACCTGTTGTCGGCAAACATCGCCGAGGTGCTGTGCTTATTTATAGCGATAGTTTTTCTCAACCAGGAATTCCTGACCCCCGTTATGATTTTATGGGTAAACCTCGTGACCGACAGCCTGCCCGCCTTAGCTTTGGGTATGGAGGAGGCCGAGCGCGACATCATGAGCTACCCGCCGCGAAAATCCAACGCCAACCTGTTTTCGGGAAGGACGGGAAGGGATATACTCATTCAGGGCGTAATGCAGACGGCTCTTGTAATGGCAAGCTTCAGCCTTGGCACTTATCTCTTCCAGGGTATGCACTCCGTCGAGGACCACGCAACCGCCGAAACGATGGCGTTTATAACGCTTTGCCTTATACAGCTCTTCCACGGCTACAACACCCGCTCGCACAAGTACTCGTTGTTCGGCAAGAAGCTGTTCTCCAACAGGCTTATGAACATCTCCTTCGTGGTGGGCGTTGTGCTTGTTCTGGGCGTAGTGCTTATCCCCGGCGTCGGGCAGTTCCTGTTCGGCACGACGACGCTCACCTGGTACGAATGGGTTACCGCCGTAGGGCTTTCGTTTATGATAGTGCCCTTGGTCGAAATCCAGAAACTGATAATCCGCGCGGTGGCGAGAAAAAAGAAAGCCCGGGTATAATGTATGGAATATAAGATTCTAACCCCCTCAATGGTCTGGCAGGGCTACGACCCCGAAGCCGAGCCCCTCGAAACAATCAAAGAAGAAGGGGGCGTTTCCAAAGAAATATACAGGTTTACCGCGCTCGTAAAGGGCGGCGAGAAGGTCAGGGTTGCCGTAAGGGTAATGCACCCCTCGCGCGACCCCGAGGGCGCCGTTTTGGTAGTGCACCAATATAACTCTCTGCCCGACGACTGGATGCTCAACGACCTCGTAAATTCGGGCTATCTTGTTGTCATGCCCGACTTAACGGGCATCTCCAACCCCCGCACAAATTATCCCCTTTCGCTGGAATACGGATATATAGACAAGGCGGGCGACCGTATCAAAAAGGTTATGCCTACCCCCATGGACACCTGCCAGTACCTCTACACCGTAATCGTAAGGCGCACCCTTGTGTTTATAAGGGAAACTTTCGGCTTTGCCGATTCCGTCCTTTTAGGCATGGGCGACGCAGTTGAGGTCGCGATGCAGGCTGCGGGCGTATCCAAAAATGTCAGAGGGCTGGCCTGCCTCAACGGAAGCGGATACCGCGAATACATACGCCTCAACAAGTACGGCGGCGGCAACGAGCTTGTGATGGACGAAGAAAGAATGAGCTGGCTTTCGGGCGTATCCTCGGTAGCCTACGCCAAGTATATAGAAGCGCCCGCTTTTATAGCGATAGGCACCAACAGCACGATAAGCGATATAGACAGGTTGCCCAACCTTAAGGCGCTAATGCCCGCGGAGGAGTTCCACACCGTTTACAGCCCCTCGGCGGGCGACTTTATAATGCCCGAGGCCTACGCCTCGCTTAAGATTTGGCTGAAGTCGGTATTTTACGACCTCCCCCTCCCCCGCTGCCCCGAAGCCGAAATAAGGGTAAACGACGACGGAAGCCTTTATGTCGATGTCCATTGCGACGCCAAGGAGGAAATCGAAAGCGTAAATGTCTATTACAGCGAGGGCGAGTACGACCATAAAATCCGCTACTGGCAGCATATAAAGGGCATATCGATTGCCTGCGGCGAATACATCGCCACTCCCACGGTGTCCGAAGAGGATATCCCCTTCTTCGCCTTCGCCGAGGTAAAATATAGCTCGGGGCTCACCCTCTGCTCGCTTATAGATTTTGCCGAGCTCGGCGAGCTTGCCGTAAAGCCCAAGAAGGAAACCGCCTCACGAGTAATTTACGAGGCCTCGATAGGCAAGAACGGCTTCATAGACGGCTACAACGGCGATGTGCTGCCAAGGTCGGGGCTTTCTTTGGTGCGGATACCAAGCGGCGCCAGCGGCATTACAAGCCGTTACGGCAGCCTAAAAACCTTTATTAAGAACCCCAAAGGCGGCATAGACGAAAGTTCAATACTGCATATAGATATGTGCTCGGACGAGTATAAAGAAGTGGTTGTCAGCCTCGAAAAGCCCAACTCCGAGGGCTCTAAGGTATACAAGGCTACCGTCCGACTTGCCCCCACGAAAGGGCTGTTCTCGGGCGTGCAGCTAAAGGCATCCGACTTCAAGGACGAGAAGATGATGCCCCTTGCCGACTGGTCTATCTCCTCGCTAAAGATTTCGGCAAACAATGTCATTGTGGGCAATATCCTGTTCGTATAGCAAAGAGGCATAAGGATGAAAAAAGCCAAGAGTATCATATTTAATCTCATATTTGTTGTCTTGTGCGTAGTAGTGGCTTACTTTTTAAGCAACTATTTGTTTGCCTCTATCCCCATAGAGGGCATTTCGATGGAGCAAACCATACACCACGACGACATTGTAATAGTCTTTAAGCCGGGCAAATATAATGTAGGAGATGTCGTCGTTTTCGACCCCGACTACGGCGACAGGAAGCGCCTTATAAAGCGCATTATCGGGATGCCCGGGGATACAATCGAGATAAAAGAGGAAGCCGACGGCTATTATGTTTACCGCAACGGCGAGAAGCTTATAGAGGACTACACCAACAAAGACAACCCAATGGTAGGCACCTACGGGCCGGTAACCGTGCCCGAGGGCAAGTTCTTTTATTTGGGGGACAACAGGGGCTCCTCAAGCGACAGCAGGCTAGGCTATCTCGGCGATTTGGACACCATTGTGGGGCGGGTCATCCTTAGATATCAACCCGGCGACAAAAAATTTGATTTAACCGTCGTCAAAAGGGGATAATTAAGGCAATAGGAGAATCCAGATAACCGATGGCCCGTGGCAGAAGGATAAGAAGCGCAATCTACGATGTCCTGTTTCTGGCGATTATCGCCTTTTTATTGTTCGGGCTTTACAAGTATATTTTCATGTCGGTTACCGTCGAGGGCATTTCGATGCAGTCCACCCTGTACGACAAAGACAAGGTGCTTGTCATAAAGGGAGGCAAGTACGGGCTGGACGATATCGTAGTCTTTAACACCCACCTAAGGGACGACGGCGGCGGCGAAAGGTACTTCGTAAAAAGAATAATAGGGCTCCCGGGCGACGAAATCTCGATAAACTATGATGATGAACAGGATATGTACTTCGTCTGGCGAAACGGCGCGAAACTAATAGAAAGCTATATAGACAGCGAGTCTCCCTTGGACGCCGAAATGCCCAGCATAGTCGTGCCCGAGGGGCAGTTTTTCTTTCTGGGCGACAACAGGGGGCACTCCAGCGACAGCCGAATGGGCATGATGGGTAAGCTGGACAGCATTTCGGGAAGGGTGATAGCGAGGTATAGGCTAAACGGCGACAAGTTTGATTTTGAGTTTATAAAGCGACCTCAATAGTAAAAAACAGACAATTATCGGCATTGTAGCCGATTTTTTTTGCGTTTAAGGGTGCTATGCTTTAGGAATGAAAGTAAAGCAAATCCTTAAGTACTTTATATTCTTTTTGGCGTTTTGCTTTTATTTCTATACCGAGCGCGTAGTAGGGGTAAGGCCGTTTGCCATAGCCCTCTTTATGGCGCTCGTATACTGCCGGCAGAATGTCCTTATACTTACACCCCTTTATATTGGCGCGGCTATGATAGCCTCGCCCACACTCCCCAACCTCTTCATAGCCCTGACCCCCTGCGTGGTTATAGCGATAGCCTACTTCGTGCATTATAAGCTAAGGCGCAAGATAAACCTTCTTATGCTGAGCGTCTATACCCTAATATCCCAAATTACAATGCTTGTGTTCGAGCTTAAGGATATAGAGCGCCTTGCCTACTGCGCCGTAAGCGTCCTGGGCGCTCAGATATTCACCTACTGCGCCATCGTGATAGTATATCTCATACTTGTGAAGCAGCTTAAATTCCGCCTTACCGCAGAGGAAGTTCTGGCGGGCGGCGCTGTTATATTCTCCATAGGCATGGGGCTTGTTTCGCTACGGGTCGGGTGGTACACTCCCTTTTTTATGGTAACGGTGTTTGTAACCCTCGCCGCCTTGTTTGCCGACAAGCGGGCGGCGTTTGTCATACCCGTCGCTTTGGGTACGGGCGCCGCGGCGGCAACGGGACAGGCCGAGTACCTTTCCTTAAGCGTGCTTTACGGGCTTACCGCCTGCGCCTTCGGGAAGGAAAACTTTTATTTCGCTGGCATAGGCATGCTCGCGGTGGACTCCATATTCAGGCTTTATTTTGACGCCATCGGAGGCTTCGACTATTTCGCCCTCATCTCGCCCGCCATCGGCGCCATAGTGTTTCTGGCGCTTCCCAAAAAAGCAAGGGCGCACATTTCGGCTTTGGGGGCGTGCTTTAAGGAAAAGCAGGCGGGGCGGGCAATCGTAAACCGCGACCGCAAAACGGTTGCCGAAAGGCTGGATAACCTTTCCAAAGTCTTTTACGAGATAAAGGATATACTGCTTACCGAGCTTGCCGAGAAAGAGCAGATGGCGGACACCGCGTTGCTTACCGAAGAGGTTTGCTCGAGGTGCTGCGCCACCTGCGGCAACGAAACCGCATGCAAAGAGGCTTTGGGAGGCGCCGACACCTCGGTCGTTGTGCAGGGGCTCGTGCTTGCCGCATTAGACAACGGCAAGGCGACTATTTTGGATACCCCCTCGTTTTTAAGCTCGAGGTGCAAAAAGATAAACGGCATGATAAACGCCACAAACGACGCAATAGAGCGCCACCGGAAACTGGTCGAAAAGCGCGGCAGAATTGACGAAGGCAGGGAGATGTTGGGCGAGCAGATGGGCGGAATCGCCGAGCTTATGGAAGAGCTAAGGGGCGAGATAGACGCAAAGCTATCCTTCGACACCTCTTTGGAAAACAGGCTTGTCGAGGAGCTTACACGCTACAACATAGGCGCGCAGGAAGCCGCCGTCTATGTCAGCGGGGGCAAAGTAAAGTCGTTAACCCTTGTGGTAAAGGAGTCCGACGCCGGCAAAAAGAAGCTTACCGACACGGTGGACGAGGTTATGGGTATGCGCATGCAGGCTGTAAGGACGGAGCCCTGCGTGGACGGCAACGCCGCCATACACTTCGAGCCCGCCCCCTTATTCTCGGTGGTATACGGCGAGCGTGAGCTTGCTAAGGAAGAAGAGGAGATTAACGGCGACCGCCACAGGGCGGTAAAGATATCGGTGGGCAAGGTGCTTCTCATACTCTCAGACGGCATGGGCAGCGGCGAAAACGCATCTAAGACGAGCGGCTACGCCGTCAGCCTCATCGAAAGCCTGTATAAGGCGGGCTTCAGCTATCAGACCGTAGTAGGGGCTGTCGGAAGGCTTTTAAGCGTAAGGGACGCCGAAGAATTTAACGCTTTGGACATAGCCTGCATAGACTTATACACGGGCGAGGTGGACTTTATTAAGGCGGGCGGAAGGGAAAGCTTTATTTTAACTTCGGGCGTGGTAGAAGTAATAGAGGGCGGCAGCCTGCCCGTGGGCATAACCGAGGAGATTATGACGGTGTTCGAGCAACGAAGGCTTACCACCGACAGCTTTGTCGTGATGGCTTCCGACGGAGTCATAGACATCATGGGCAGGGAAACGATAGTCAGGCTTCTGGAGGAAGTTAAAACCGCCAACCCTGACGCCATAGCCGAGCTTCTTATGACCAACCTAAAGAGGCTTTCGGGCGACGAAATCTCCGACGACGCCAGCGTCCTTGTCGCCAAAATATTCAAAAACTATATCTGATGCCTTGCATAAACCCATCAAAAAGCCCGAAGATTGTTTCGGGCTTTTGCTTTTGATATTAATTTAATAGCGGGTTGTTTAGAATAAGCCGTCTATCTCTCCGTCGTCGGTTATCGTCATCCTCGCGGCGGCGGGGACTTTGGGAAGCCCCGGCATAAGCAGGATGCTTCCGCACACGGCGACTATAAACTCGCTGCCCGCGCGAATAAGTAAATCCCTTACCACAAAGTCAAACCCCGTGGGCCGCCCCAGCAGATTGGGATCCGCCGAGAAGGAGTATTGGGTTTTTGCTATACATACGGGATAGGTTTTGTATTCGGAAGCGTTTATTTTGTCCAGTTTTTCTTTGGCTTCGGGGGTATATATGATATTGCCCGCGCCGTAAAGGTTTTTGGCTACCGCCTCTATCTTTTTGTCTATGCCGTCCTCTTCGGCGTAGGAGAACAAGGGAAGGGAGGGGGTTGAGGTTTTGCACAGCCTTGCGATTTCTGCGGCAAGTTCGAGGCAGCCTTCGCCGCCCTTTGCCCAGCACTCGGCGACAAAGGCCTTCGCGCCCAGCCCCTCGGCGGCGGTTTTTATAAGGGCAAGCTCGGCTTCGGTGTCGGTTATAAACCTGTTTACGGCAACTACCACGGGCAGCCCGAAGCGTTTTAAGTTAGCTATATGCCCCTCGAGGTTTACGATGCCTTTTTTGAGGGCCCCGAGGTTTTCTTTGTTGGTTTCTTCTTTGGGGCAGCCGCCGTTGTATTTAAGGGCGCGGGCGGTAGCCACCAGCACGGCGGCGGAGGGCTTTAGCCCTGCCTTGCGGCATTTGATATTTAAGAATTTCTCGGCGCCAAGCTCCGCTCCGAAGCCCGCCTCGGTTACAACTATGTCGGCAAGGCTTAGGGCAAGTTTTGTCGCCCTTACGCTGTTGCAGCCGTGCGCTATGTTGGCAAAGGGGCCGCCGTGAATTACCGCGGGCGTGCCCTCTAATGTCTGGGCAAGGTTTGGCTTTATGGCGTCCTTTAAGACAATCGCCATGGCGTCTGCGGCGTTAAGCTGCCCCGCCTTTACGGTGTTGCCGTCTTTATCGTAGCCCACAATTATATTGGCAAGCCTTCTCTTAAGGTCTTTGAGGTTTTCGGAAAGGCAGAGTATTGCCATAATCTCGGAGGCGGCGGTTATCACAAAGCCGTCCCTTCTCGGTATTCCGTTTATCTCGCCGCCCAAGGCGACATCGACTTCCCTTAAGGCGCGGTCGTTCATGTCCAGGCATCTTCTCCACTCCACGGTTTGGATACCCAACTCGTTGCCTTGCTTGATGTGGTTGTCTATCATCGCCGACAGCAGGTTGTTGGCGGTTGTGATCGCGTGGAAGTCGCCCGTAAAGTGCAGGTTTATATCCTCCATGGGTATAACCTGGGCGTAGCCTCCGCCCGTCGCCCCGCCTTTTACTCCGAATACGGGGCCCAAAGAGGGCTGGCGCAGGGTGAGGCAGACCTTTTCTCCTAACCTCGAAAGCCCGTCGGCAAGCCCGACAGAGATTGTAGTTTTCCCTTCGCCGAGGGGCGTCGGGTTGATGGCGGTAACAAGCACCAGCCTGCCTTTGGCCTCACCGGGCTCCAAAGAAATTTTGGTCTTGTGCTTTCCGTAGAACTCTAAGTCTTCTTCGCTTATGCCTATCTTTGCCGCAACCTGCGCGATATGCAGGGGTTTTGCTTTTCTGGCTATTTCTATATCGCTCACTTTTTTACCCTCGTTCAGTTATTTTAGCTTCAGGGATATTTTACCACATCGAAAAGCCTATGCAAACAATTATTGAATAAATGGCGTACCCCGATTTGCCTAAATAAAGGCCCTTGCGCTACCAATTTGATATTTTCGGCAAAAAAATCCAAACAAAGCCATAATCCGAAAGGGGCGGATGCCTAACAAGCGAAAGAGCGCCCGAAGGCGCCCTTTTATATCAATTATGCAAAAGTTTTATTTATTCTTTGATTATCTTTTTGCCGCCCGCTTTCCGGGATTCTTCGGCGAGGAGGGCTGTGGTGTGGCTCTCGAGGGTGGTTTCGAGAAGGCTGAGGCGGGGATTTTTGACGCCTTTGTCCAGAAAGTCCACAAAGTCTTTAATTATCATCCTGTCGCCGCCGAGGTGCCCGGCTACTCCCGCGAAGCCGACCTTGACTTTCTTGTTGGGCCCGCCGAATATCGAGAGGCGGAACTTGCCGTCTTTATCGTTGCCGAAGATTTCGCCCTTGGTGCCGTAGATGTGTATGCGCCTGAAGCATTGCTTGGAGAACGCCGTCATTGTGAGAGTGGCGGTGATGTTGTTTTCGAGGTTCATATTCACGACCTGGTTTTCCATAACATCGTTATCGCACCTGTATACGCACCTGCCGTAGGGCGAAGTTTTTAGGACTTCACGGAATTCCTTAAGGCTTGCGCCCGCTTTTTTGGTTATGAGAAGCTTGTTTACTATCATATAGGGGATGGTGTAGCGGGTTACGCCGTAGTAAATCTTAAGTACATCGTAGGGGCATTCCTTGCGGTGCGGGCAGCCGTCCAGGCAGTATGGGGTGCTGCCCTCGGGGGCGTTTTCGGGAAGGAAGAGTTTGCGAGAGCCGTAGCTGTTGACGCTTACGCACTTCTTGCCCGTGAAGTAGTAGATTATATCGAGGTCGTGGCAGCATTTCGCGAGAATGGAGGGCGAGGTTTCGGACTCCTTGCGCCAGTTGCCGCGCACATAGCTGTGGCTGTAATGCCAATATCCCACATTTTCGGTTTGGTTGATGCCCACGATGTCGCCTATGGCGCCGCTGTCGATAACTTCCTTTATCTTGTTGTAGAAGGGGGCGTACCTTAGCACATGGCAGACGACCACATGAAGGTTCTTTTCCTTTGCCGTCTTATAGAGCGTGTGGCACTCTTCAAGCACGGGCGATACGGGCTTTTCGAGAAGTATGTGATACCCCACTTCCAAAGCCTTCATGGCGTGCCCGTAATGGTCCCTGTCCTGCGTGGCTATCACAACGGCGTCGGCAAGTTTGCCCGCCGCGAAAAACTCCTCGTCGCTCGTAAACGCCGCCGACTTGGGGACCCCGAAGTCCTGCCTCTTGGCTTCAAGCACATCGGCGTTTTTTTCGCACAGCGCCACTATTCTGGCGTCCTTGTTTTTGGATAACTGATAGGCGTAAATCCTGCCGCGGTTGCCTAAACCGAGTATTGCCACCTTTAGCATAAGTGTACCCTTCCTTTAACTTCTAAGTATACTAACATTGTAGCACCGAACGCTCGCGATGTCAATCTCGGGCGCGGCGAAAAGGGCTGAAAACGCCCGCAATTTGCGTAAACTTTTTGGAAAGTTGTGCATATATTGGGCAGGGGTCATATGGAAAACGATTATATGGAAAGCCTTGCAAGAGCATACAACGCCCGCCTGCACCATATCACGGGGGCGGCGGAATCTCCGCTTCTCGAGGAGGCCCGCGATATAGTCGAAAGGCAAATCGCCTGCATCGACCAGATGATGTCTATGTATAAGCAAAACACGAGGGCGCTTGCCTACTTAAAAAGCCTGAAGCAGGCATCCGAGAGGGAGCTTATTTCGTTGGGGGCGGGCGGAAAAATACCTAGCTATACGCTTGCCTCGCAGGAGAGGGGCAAAAACCCCTTTAATACCCTGGTGGATTTGCAGATAGATTTGTTTATAACTTTGGACACGCTTAAGGGCGAGGGGATTACCCTAACGAATCTGATGGACTGCGAAATGCGGGCCCTCGGGTTTATGAGCCTGTTAGGATAGCGCAAGAAGTTCCTGCCAGCGCTCCTCTTCAGAGAGGTCGAGGGCGTAAGCCTTTCTCGCCAGCTTGTCGAGGCGGGTTTTGAATTTGTTGTCCGAAAGAGCGGCTGCCGCGCGCGCGGTTGCCGCGCTTTCCTGTGTTTTATAAATTATTCCGCCTTTCTGAAGCCTGGCTTCTATCGGGGAAGGCAGCTTTCCGACAAGATATATATCGCTAAAGTCGTATTGTTCGCCAAAGTATTTGATAGCGGCATAAACCGCCCTTGCCTCGCTCTCGCCCGCCTTTTCCATGGGCAGAGCGGATATGGGGGCAACGGTTTCGCCTTTATATATAATCTTTACAGCCTTACCGCCCAATATGAGAAGGCTTCCTTCGGGTATGCCGTCAAGCTCGAGAAGCTCCAGGCTTCCCATATACCCGTTGGGAATGGGGGGAAGGTAAACTTCTTCGGAGGGCATATCGAATAGGGACGCCTCTACGGTGTCGCCGGAGCGGGAATAATCGGAAATATCCGCACCCCTTCCGAAGAAAGCTTCCATTATTTCGGGGGTGCCCGCGACAAGCATTGTGCTCGCTTTGGCTACGCCGTACTTTTCGTAAAGCTCGACGGCGTTTTTGCCTGCGAGGCTCCTTAGCTTTATTGTATCGGGCTTTGGCGTGGGAAGGACGAGGGTTTCTATTATATCGCCGTCCTCTATAATGCTTATTTCGCTGGCCGTGCCGCCGAGTACCGCCGACACCGTGGGGTCGTAAAGCTTGCGGGGGGCGGGTGCCTTTTGCATATAGCACTCTATTTCCATGGCCCCGCCTATTGTTTTGTCGCAGGCAAGGCGCATGCCCTCATTTATTTCCGCCTCGGAGAAAAACCGATAGTCTAAAGCTGTTGGCGGGATAAGTGGGGCTTTTACGCGGCAGCGTCCGCAGACGCCTTTTCCGCCGCAAGGAAAGCGGAAGCCCTCGATTTCGAGAGCTTCGCGCAAGTTTTTGGGGGTGGGGGATAGTGTTAACTTCATAATGGTTTATGGTAGAATTTCTACGAGAACCGCGTCGTAGACGAGGTCGGATGTCTTTTTGATCTGCCGCGCCGAGGTTATGGTGCCCGCGCCGGCGTAGCCTCTTATGAACATATAGCCGCCCGGGTTGTCTACCCAAACATCGTCGCCTATTGTGAGGTCGT
>DGDU01000042.1:0-2747 GCA_002385605.1 Christensenella sp. UBA3944 | reverse complement strand
CGGGGGCGCTGGCGGGATTTCCGGATATCTCCATGTATTCCTGCACGATCTTGTTGGGGCTGTTGTTGTACATCTTGGCTTTGGTTTCTGCGGAAGCGCCCGTGAAATCTACATTATATACGCCAAGCGTCGTAAGCTCGTACAGGGTTGCCTGGGCTATCGCCGTGCTGAGCGTTTGCGGCACATCCTGGATGCTTGTATCTTCGGATATGAGGCTTATAACGCCGCTGTCGTAGTTTTTGAACACATCCTTTACCTTAAGATTGCCTATCTTGTCGTTAAGGGCCTGCGAATCGAGGTATGTATCCTTAAGGGCCTTTAGTATGGGCTCGGATTCTTCGGTGATGGTTACTACCTCGCTAAGCTTGGTGTCGGCTAGTATGCTGTCCATATCGTTGCTGATTTCGGAAATCTTGTAGGAACCGAGCTTTTGGACAAACTTGTTGCTGCGCGGCTTCGCGGGGTCGGGATCGTCGTCGTAAACTATTTTGACGAATTTATCGAAGGGTTGGTCGTCGAGGGTGGAAAACGCAGATTTAACGGGGGTGTCGAGGAATGCTTCGTCCTTGAACAGGGGGAAGTCGGGGAACTCGACGCCCAGCTTTTCGTTAAGGGTGCGCACCTTGATGCCGTTTACAATGGCGTCGGGAAGCTCGGGGAAGGTGCTTGCGCTTACAATGCTTTCTTCTATCCCGAAGGCTTCGGCAATAATGGGGGATACCCTGTAGCCCAAGGCAGACTCGATATCGGAGATGGGGGTTTGGCCAATCTTGCGGAGCTTTTCGTAGAGGTTTTTGCCGTAGTCAAGCATAGTTAGCTCGCGGATATCGGCGGGAAGGTCGAACCCTTCTATTGCCTTATCTATAACCTTGTCTTCTATATCGCCCATTTTGGTTTTGGTAACAATCAAATAGCCCGCGAAGGCGGTGCCGCCTATCGTGAGGACTATGCCTACGATGATACCGAATATAAAAACGGCTAAACTTCTGATTGGTTTCATAGGTCACCTCGCTTTGGCCACCCTATGCCTGATTACCGGGGAACAGTTTGGAAAGGATGCTCCTGAAATCGATTTTATCTACAATATACGCGTAAACAAAGTTGTTGTCCATTACAAATTTGGTGAGATAGGAGCGGTTGAGGGCGGTAATCACAGGCTCCATGAACGAGGCGTTCTGGAACACCTGTATAAGGGTGATTGCCGCTAAGATAAACACCGCGCCCAGCGCAAGCCCGAATATCAGGCCGAAGAACCTGTCGAGGAAGTACGCGATATACAGGCTTGCCACCGCTTTTTTGAGAAGCCTCATAAGAATGGCCATAATTATCCTTAGCACTATGATAAGCACTATGAAAGTAGCCGCCATAATGATTATGGACGCTATCGAGAAGGTAATGGCGTCTACGAGATAAATACGGTCGCTGTCTCCGTTTTTGAGGGTGTTTTCTACCATAGGCCTCATAAGCTTGTGAAGCCCGAATTGCTGATAGATCGTGCCTTCGAACACATAATCGTAAGGCATGGGGATGTTATCTTTGTCTATGACAAGCTCGTCGGGGGTTTCGGGGTCGTTGTCGAGGTCGTGATAGTATACGAAGCTGTACGAACCCGGAAGCTTGGTGCCGATGGGCCTCTCGAGAGCAGACATCAGTTGGTTATCAAGATTGGTATTGTTTATGAGCACCTTGGATACGGGCGAAACCAGAAGCAGCGAGCCCAGAAAAACGGCGACCATTGTTATGAGCCCGAACGACATTTTTATGATGCCTTTCTTGGCGCCCACTACCGCGAACAGCAAAAGGAGGGCGACAACCAGCACATCGACAGCCAGCCCGATAAGCATGTTTGTATCGAAATTTACAGCGCTAAGCAGCATTTTTTGACTCCTTATCCCCTTGGATTGAACAAAATTGTGTCTTATTTTGGTCTAATTATATCATAGGCATATCTGTAAATCAAGCATTGCCGTAAATAAGTATTTAGAATATATTGGGCCGCGTATACTTAGAATATATTGTTCGCGCCGAGGAAATAATACTTGCAATGGGACATAAACTAAAAAATATACCCGTTATAGTTTGCGTGGGCTCGGCGGGGGTGAGCGGCGACAGCCTGGGCCCCCTGGTGGGCGAGTTGCTTATTGAAAAATACAATGTGCCCGCCTATGTGTACGGTAGCCTTTCGCGGCCCGTTAACGGCGTTAACTATGAGGACTATGTGGAATTTATAAGGCGGCGCCACCGCGGAAGCATCGTAATCGCGGTGGATGCCTGCGTGGGCGAAAAGTCCGATGTCGGAAAGGTTAAGATTTCTTCCAAAGGCCTTACCGCGGGCGGGGCGCTTAACAAAAACCTGAGAAGGGTGGGCGATATAGGGATTCTGGGCGTCGTAAGCGAGAAGCAGGACGACAACCTGATGTCGCTTATGTCGGTGCCCTTTATGTTCGTGGACGGCATGAGCCGGGAGATAGCCGCAAAGATAAACAAGCTGATACAAAGGCTTAACGGGGTTTTCCCCTCATCAAATAAACACACAACGAACACATAGTAACAATTGCAATAACAAGGCATATATGCTATAATCACTTAAATCGAGTTTACTATTTGAGGTTTTAATGAACAGCAACAGAAGGACGCTAATCATTATAGGGATTGCCATAATCGCGGTGATTGTGCTTGCCATCGTATTGAGCAACACCGGGCGGCAGGTTCCCGAATTGTCTTACAGCTGTCTCTTATACACATCT
>DGDU01000012.1 GCA_002385605.1 Christensenella sp. UBA3944 | reverse complement strand
CATAAAATTACCTTCCCCCCGAATCCCAAGCCGACCTTACCAAAGACGACCTTACCGAAGACAACATGATATTCGACTCGCTTGGCGAAATCATCGCTAACAGCGGGGTCTGGCGCAGAATCGCGATAGACATCTACATCTGGGTCGAAGGCACCGATGTCGACTGCTTCAACGCTCTGCTCGCCACCGACTTCCAGGTTGACCTGGTATTCGCAGGCAAATACCTGGAGGCAAACGGCGAAGAATAAGCAAACCCCAATTACTAGCAATTCTTCTTCTTGTATATGCATTTTTGTCTTAGAGATGGCCGCGCGCCATCTCTAAGACATTAAGCAGGAGAAAACGATATGAAAGACGCAAAAACCAAAAAAACTAAGGCGGCAAAGTACATAAGTTTCGCCATAAATATTTTAACCGTGATAATTTGCGTTTTCGCGGTGATAGTTGCCATTAGCACTATAACCTCCAAAAACAAGGGTTATGTGAATATCATGGGCTACGCTTACTATTCGGTAGCGACGGGCTCGATGGAAGGCAGCAACAAAGACTCTTTTTCGCAAGGCGATGTTATCAGGGTTAAAATCTTAAAGGACGGCCAGAAGGACAGCCTTAAGGAAAACCAGGTTATAACCTTTATAGACGCCACCATAAAGGTAAACGGCATTCCCCAGCCCAACACCCACCGCATAGTCGGTGTAGAGAGGGTTGCCGACCCGGACGGCAATATAAGGGTTTTCTACCGCACCAAGGGCGACGCCAATGACTCCCCCGACCCTGTACTTCGCGCAAGCGACGAGGTAATAGGCGTCATGGTAGGCAAGTCCAACGCCATAGGAAAGGCCTTCCTGTGGATGCAAACTAAGGACGGTTTTTTGGTTTGCGTCGTTGTTCCTTCAATTTTGATATTTATTTATTGTTTTGCTATGGTAATTGTTAACCTTATAGCTTATAATAAAAAGAAGATACTGCTTGCGACCGAAGAGAAGCAGGCCGAGCTCGAATCCGAAATCGAGGCAAAGCTTCGCGAAAAGATTTTAAGAGAGCTACAAGCCTCGGCGGACGGCAAAGCAGAGGACAAAAATAAAGAAAAAGGTTAAGGGAAGGAAAGGGAAGCGAAGGGCTTCCGATGAGAAAAATAACAGGACACAAGTATGGCAAACTTCGCAAAGTATTACATAGATTTTCTTTCTAAGCTATTCTCCAACATCGGGGTATACTTTGCCGACAGATGGAAACCGATAAGGAATATCTTTACCATCGACCTGCCCCAATACGGCAAGGAGTTCGCCGACGCGTCCCTCGAATTCGGAGTAGGAGGATGGATTACCTTTATAATCATGGTGATTATAAACGGCAGCCTCCTTTTCTTTTTATGTTACCGCATAGTGCAGATTGTAAGAAGGTTTTTGGTGTTCCGCTCCAGAGAGGTCGAAAAGGACGAGCTTTTGGAAGAGCTTGCCAAAGCAAAAGATAAGATAGCCAAGCTTACCCTCGAAAAGAACCAGCTTTACGCCCTTAAGGTCAACACGCTGTACCAAGGTATGGCCGAGGCGCAGAGGGTGGAAGAAAAGGCCGAGAAAGAGGAAGAAAACAAGCTTGTCGCCGGCTCCCGTTTCAGCAAGCTTATCGCCATAGACCAAAAGTACAAGGTCATGCCCGCGTATATAAGCAAAGCCGAAAACGAGCAGATGCAGCTTAACGAGATTATAAGGCAGTTTATAAACTTCGCCGCCTCGCAGCTAAGGCTATATTACTCCGAGGACACCATAAGATCCTTCTTCGCGGGTATGGCGACCAGCAAGGTATTAATCCTTGAAGGTATAAGCGGTACGGGTAAAACCTCCCTGCCCTACGCTTTGGCCAGGTTTTTCAACGGCAACGCCACGATAGTATCCGTACAGCCCAGCTGGCGCGACAGAAGCGACCTTGTCGGCTACCTTAACGAATTCACCAAGACCTACAACGAAACCGACTTTCTGGCGGCGGTTTACGAAGCGGGCTACCGCAGGGACCCGTCTATAATCGTCCTTGACGAAATGAACCTCGCCCGCATAGAGTATTACTTTGCCGAATTCCTATCCATTATGGAAATGCCAAACACCGCCGAGTGGGTTATAGACATCGTCCCGACTTCGCAGCCCCTCGACCCCGAAAAACTGATAGACGGCAAGATTACCGTCCCGCAGGGGCTGTGGTTTGTGGGCACCGCCAACCGGGACGACTCGACCTTTACAATTACCGATAAGGTTTACGACCGCGCCATCACTCTGGACATAAACAAGAGGGGCGAATATTTCGACGCGCCCATAACCGACAGCCTCAATGTGCCGTCGGATTACCTCGATTTGCTGTTCCAGAGGGCGATCGCGACCTACTCGATTTCGGAAAAGAATGTAGAAAACCTGAAGATTATAGACGACTTCCTGTTCAGCAAGTTCAAGATTACCTTCGGTAACCGTATCCTTAAGCAGATTTATACCTTCGTGCCCGTCTATATGGCCTGCGGCGGAAGCGAAATGGATGCTCTCGACTTTGTACTGATGTCCAAGATTTTCAGAAAGCTTAAGGCCCTCAACCTTGCCTTCCTCACAAAAGAGCTCACCGAGCTGTCGGCGCTTCTCAACAAGATATTCGGCAAAGGCAAATGCCCCAGGTCGCAGGAGTATATCAAGGAACTCAAGAGGAACCTGTAATCTATGGATAAAGAAATTTTGCGTGCCGAATTAAAAAGCGAAATTACCGACGAGCTTTTATATAACATCCTTAAGGAAAACATCGCCGCCGGCAATAATAAGCTGGCGCAGACGGTGTCTGAAGAGGTTATAACGGTAGACAGCGACTGGCTGGATACAATCGCCGCCTACCTTCTTTCGGTAGAGAAAATTGTACTAAACCCCAAAACCTTTATTAAAGATGTAAGGGAAGTCGTGCCCGTCGAAAAGGCCCGCCGTGTAGACGCCGAATCTATAAGATATCTAGCCAGCCACAGCGAGGATATCCGAAGGATAGACAGGCGGGGCAATGTCGAGCCGATAAGGGTTCTCGCGAAGGCCATGCAGGAGGATCTTGCCACCTACGAAAACAGGGTGGTATACACCCTTTTGCACAGGCTGAAGGTTTTTCTCGAGGAAAGGTACAACAGCCTGAAAGAAACGGTTACCGATTTTGAAACCACCAACCTTAAAATGGATTCGGGCTTCAATATCGGCAAGGCAAGTGTTTCGTACCGCCTCGATATGGAAATAAGGCAAAGAAAAGATTCCTCCGGAAAGGAAATTCTCGAAAGGCTGGAGGAAGTCCGCCACCGGGTAAGGATACTTTGCAATACCCCGTTTTTCAGGTCGCTCAGTTCCACAAAGCTTATAATCCCGCCCATACAGCGCACCAACCTGCTTGTCGGAAATCCCGACTACAACAACGCGTACAGGCTGTGGCTCTTTATATCCGCTTTCCGCACGATAGGCTACAGCGTGGCGGTTTCGTCCAAAGACCTGCCCTTCGACAACGATTATTTTGATGACCTCACGGGTGTTGTCGCAGAAAGCCTGAAGGTGCTGATTAAAAACAATGTTTTGCGCGCCGAGCAGTATAAGGGCATAAAGCTTACGGGCAGGAAGGTAAAGCGTTATACTGCGTATAAAAAATCCGCCCTCGACACGGGTGCCGGCGCGGAGTACAACAAGCTTGTTTTGGGCGGCGACGGCATAAACCAATACTATTACGAGAAGATGAAGGCGCTCGTAAAGAGCGTTTCCAAGAAGTCCACAGCCAAGGATGTCGAGGACATAAAGCGCATAAACGCCAATTTCAGAAGGTTCTACAAAGGGCTTTCGAAGATAAACAACGCTTTGCTTTACGACATAATGAAGCTTGGCGCCGAGGAAAAATACAAATCCGCCCCCGCCGACACTGTGCTTAAGAAAAAGCAAAACGAGCTAAAGGCGCAGCGTGAGATAAGCAAAAAGTACAGCCTTTTGGTAGAGCTTAAGGAAGCCGAACTCGAGTCGCTTAAGGCAAAGGAGCTTTCTATAAAGCAAAAGCTCCGTAAACTCGAAGTCGATGTCGAGGCCAGGCTGTATAAAGAAAAGCAGAAGAAGATACTAAAGACAAAGAAGTTTGTGAAGGATGCCCCTCCGCAGGAGATAGACCTCAAATCGGACGAAGACAAAGAATGAAAAGAAAGACGGGCAGAAAATTTTTTACCATTTTAAGCCTTATAATTTTCGCGATATCCGTTTGCCTGTTCGGGATAATAGTCGCCTCAAGGGTTAAAGGCGAAATCCCCGGCGTATTCGGCTACAGCTTTCATATTGTCGTTACCGACTCGATGACGCCCGAAATAAATGTGGGCGATATGGTTATCGCCAGACGCAATGAAGCCTCTGAAATTGCCGTGGGAGACGATGTGGTTTTCGTATCCCCCGACCCGGCGCTTAACGGCATTACGATAGTCCACAGAGTTGTCGATATACGCGAAGACGGAGGTTTGATAACCCAAGGTATAAAAAACGGTGCGCAAAAAGACGATTATCCGGTATACGATATAAAAGGCAAGGTCGTAAAGGTATCTCCGTTTTTGGGTAAAATGTTCAAGGGGCTTGAAAAGAACAGAAATATAGTTTTCGGCGTTGTCCTCGCCGTATTTTTAATTGTAATTTTGGATGAAATATTCTTTATTACGAAAGAGCTGGCGGCAAAAAAGGTAGAAGCCGGGCGCAAAAAGAAGAAGCCCGGTCAGGAATAAAAAGCGTAGCTGTTTTTGCCCGAGGTCTTAACTTTGTACAGCGCTATGTCGGCCTTTTCAAACAGGGCAGAGTAGGTGTTGCCGTCTTTGCCCGCGAGCGCAATACCGATGCTCACGCTAAGCTTCAGGTTTTTGTAGTTGTTGCCGAAATAAATATTTTCGAACTTGTCGCAGACTTCCTGCGCCTTGGCTTTTATTTGTTCGATATTCTCGAAATCTTTTACGAGCAGCACAAATTCGTCGCCGCCCACGCGCCCTATAATGTCGCTTTTGCGGAATACAGAGTTAATTTTTTGGGATATATCTATAAGCACGCTGTCGCCTATGGCGTGTCCCAGGATGTCGTTGAAATTTTTGAAGTTGTCTATATCCAGCACCATAAAAGCGTGCAGGCGCTTATCCGAGGGCGTAAGCTGCTTAAGGAAGTTTTCTATGTAGTATTTGGTTGTCGGAATGTTGTACAGGTTGGTTAAGGGATCACGCCTGCTTGCTTCAATAAGCGCCTCGATTTCTTGTTTTCTTTCGGTTATATCGGCGAGTTTGCCTATAATTACACTGGAAGAGCCGTCCATAATCATGTAGGCGTAAATGTTGTACCAGCGGCTTACGGCGCCGTCCAGGCTCCTTATATTAATTTCTTCGGTTTCGACCTTTCCGGGCTGGAAGCGCGCCGAAAGAAGGCTTTGCAGTTTACCCACGCTATCCGGGCACAACGCGTCGCTTGAAGTAAGCTTTTTGCTGAATTGGGGGATGGTTACGGGCAAATCAAGCAGTTTATTGCCCGTGAAATGAAGTTCGTCCGTCTGCACTCTGTATTCAAAAATTATATCCGTTGCCATAGCCGCAAGCGTCCTTGCCTTTTCGCGGTCGGTCTTTGCCTGGTTGTATGCTTCCCTGAGGGATGAGATATCCGTAAACACGCATAAAAGCTCGGTATTTCCGTCCTCTGCGGGGCATTTTCGGGCGTGCATCGAAAGCCATAGGCTTTTTCCGTCCTTTTTGATAACCCGGAATTCGGTAATAATAGGGGCGTTTTCCTGAGCCGCCGCAATCTTTTTGAAAAGCTTGGGGCGGTCACGGCTGTCTATTATATTGAACATCCCGCCTTGCAGATAGTTTGAAAAATCCGAAGCGGCATAGCCGCAGAGGTCATAGAAAGCGGCGTTTGCCATCATTATGGACAAATTGTCGTCTAAAGATATCCTGGCGAGGCCTCCGGGAAGCTCGTCTACAATCATTTTGAGGTTGTCGGCGGAGTTAAAATCGGCGCTCCTATTGGTTATATCCTCGGCGGCAAAGCAAATCGAGCCGCTCTCTGCCATATTGTATATAAAGCGGACGGATATAAGGCTTCCGTCTTTTTTTGTAAGCCTGCACTCGGTTTGGGACTTATCTCCAAGTTTAAGCCCCGTTTCTATCGCATGCTTAAACGCCTCTCGGTCGGGCGCGTAAATAAGGTTAAGGAGGTTGTTGCCGCAAGCCTCTTTTATTTCGGAGGGCGAGTACCCGAGCATTTTATAAAAAGCCTTGCTGGCCTGTACAAAAGAATAATCGCATGCCGAGCAGAAAAAGACCGCAAAGGGGATGTTGTCGGCCAGCGAGAGAATCTCTTTAAGTTTGTTGCTTTTGCGTTTGTTCCAGATGCCGACAAAAGCGGCGCCCCCCCGCGACCAACAATGCGTTGGATATAATAACGGCTAACCAATAATAAAAGCTGTCGGATTTGGCAGCAAGAAAAATGCCCAATTCGGCAAAAAGCGGCGCCGCGTGTTTTCCCGCTGACATCAGCCCGTTGTAAGTTTTGCTTGTAACGAAGGGCTCAAGTATCGTCGAGCTTCCGGCTTTTTGTAAAATCGACAATCCGATTTTAACCATTAGAGCGAAATTGGTATTGCTTGAAGCTATAAACCTTAGGTCACATATAAATATGAGAAAGAAAAAAGATATCAGAAGAAAAGCGCTAATTAAAAAAAGTTCCACCTTTCCACCCTTCTTATAGTCTTTATAGATTCCCTCTTTCATTACCGCCTGAGGCAAAAATATTATAGATATTCTAACAGATAACATTATATATATCAAGAGTTTTTAAAAATATGTGCTTTATCGGCAAAAAACGCCATAGAATTTGACATCGTCAATCTGTTTCGGGTAGAATGAGAACGGAGGACTTTTTATGGCTAAATCACTTAAAATGCTTGTCACCGACGATATTTATGGGTTTATAAAGCGCCTTGTTTCGGCAAAACGCGAAAAGGGCGGTATAAATATAATAAATGTCGCAAAAAGGATCAAACTCGACAGCGCTCTCGAGCACCTCAGGGAAAAATCCTATACCAAAATCGGCAGCCTTAATGCCACAGCCTATGTCACCGAGGAGCCCGTGCCTTTTGAAGACCGCTTCGTGGGCAGGGAAATCAAGCTAGAGGTAGGAAAGAGGTGGGCGGATAAGGTTTTCGACTGCGCATGGATGCATATAACGGGTGATATACCCAAAGGGACCCCAAAAGACAGGCTTGTGTACCTTATAGATATTTCGGGCGAGGGCCTCGTTTACGACAAAAACGGCACGCCTAAACAGGGTATAACATGCTACGCCAGCCAATTCGATTACAGGCTCGGCCTTCCGGTCAAGAAAGTTGTCCTGGACGACAACCTTTCCGAGGGCGGGAGAGCCGAGTTTTTTATTGACTGCGGGGCAAACGATCTTTTTGGAAACCTCAAAAACAACTTAGAAGTTGTCCAGATGGATATAGCCCTGGTCAACCCCGAGATACGCGCCTTGGCCTACGACATCGAGGTACTGCTGTCGGTGTATGATTTTAACGCCGACGACGAATACATCAGGAAACTGTTTGCCGACCTCAAAGAGGTGGCTGCCGCAACAAAAGATATAAACGAAAGCAGGGCGGCTAAGCTTCGCGAAAAGCTTAAGCCCTACCTCGAAACCCCCGCGACAGAGGGCGCCTTTACATACACAGCCATCGGCCACGCCCATATCGATCTTGCCTGGCTTTGGCCTCTCAGGGAAACCAAAAGGAAGGGTGCGAGATCCTTTTGTAACCAGTTTGTGAATATGGCAAGGTACCCCGGCTATAAGTTCGGGGCGTCGCAGGCGCAGCTTTACGACTGGATGGCCAAGGAATACCCCACGGTCTTTGAAAACATAAAGAAAGCCTACAAAGAGGGCAGGTGGGAGCTTCAGGGCGCCACCTGGGTTGAGATGGACTCTAACCTCATAAGCGGCGAAAGCTTGGTAAGGCAATTCTACTACGGGCTTAAGTACTACCTTAACGAGTTCGGCGAGCACATGAAAATCCTCTGGCTGCCCGACAGCTTCGGCTACTCGGCTTGCATACCCCAGGTTATGAGGCTTGCCAATGTACCGTACTTCCTTACCCAAAAGCTAAGCTGGAACACCGTAAATAAATTCCCTTACCATACATTCAAATGGGAGGGGCTTGACGGGTCTACGGTTTACGCCCATATGCTGCCCGAAAATACCTACAACGGCCCCGCCCGCGGCGACTACCTCAAGGCGGGCGAAAAGAACTATGCCGAGCGCAAGATACACAACGAAGCGATATCCTTGTTCGGCATAGGCGACGGCGGCGGCGGCCCGGGCTTTGAGCATATAGAAAGGGCAAACAGGCTGCATGATATCAAAGGCATGCCCCGCTACAATTTCGGCTTCGCCAAGGATTTCTTCGAAAAGACCTTCGCCGAGCCCGACAAATTCCCCCACCATAAGGGCGAGCTGTATCTCGAAAAGCATCAGGGCACCTTTACCACATGGTCGGATGTCAAAAAGATGAACAGAAAGTGCGAGTTCCGCCTCCGCAATTACGAAATGCTCATGGCGCTTGCCGACGGCAGGGGGCTGGAGCTTCCGATAGGGCGGGATGAGCTTGATCAAATCTGGAAAGAAGTACTGCTGTACCAGTTCCACGACATACTGCCGGGCTCGTCCATCAACAGGGTGTATGTCGAAGCTAAGGAAAGGTACGAAGCCATTGTAAGCCGCCTTACCTGGGGCATAGACAAGCTTCTCAACAAGCTGATTAAAGGGCGGGGCGTCGCCAATTTCAACTCTTTCGCCTACGACTTGCCCATAAAAGTCAATGACCTCTGGTACAGGGTAAGAGTCCCCGCCCTCGGCGTAACAGGGCTTTCCCCCGACAAGCTCATAGAAAAGTTCGAGGCTAAGGCGACCAAGAATTCCATCGAAAACGATAAGGTGAGGGTAACCTTCAAAAACGGCTTTATCGTGTCCGTATACGACAAGACACTGGGTAAGGAGTTTGTTAGGAAGGGCGCAAAGTTCAACCGGTTCACGCTGTATAAAGACTTCGGCAACTGCTGGGATATCAGGCGCAATTACAGGATATGGAAGCGCAACGCCACCTGCGACAGTTTTGAGACGGGCACCGACGGCGCCAAGGCGTACGCGCTGGTACGCTACTCCGTGGGGAATACCGAAATCAAGCAGGAGATAAGCATTCTGGACGGCTCTCCCCTGGTTTCTTTCGACACCGATATAGACACCGACAGCAAGAACAGCATGCTGAGGGTTGCCTTCCCCGTAAATATCGAAACCGACGAGTGCAAATTCAATATCCAGTTCGGGCACATAGCGAGAAAGACCACCGAAAACAACAGCATCGAAAAAGCGCAGTTCGAGGTGCCCGGCCAGAAGTTTGTCGATATGTCCGACAACGAGTGCGGCATATCGGTTATAAACAACTGCAAGTACGGCTTCAGGTGCAAGCACGGCGTAATCGATATGAATGTGTCCAGAAGCCCGCTCCTCGGCCCCGGCAAGGATGTCGATTTCGGGCATCACCACTTCAGGTATGCCATATTCCCGCATAAGGGAGCCCTAAGTTATCAAACCTACCGCAAAGCCTACCTCTTCAACAATCCGCTTTCGGTTATCACAAACGGCGTAAAAGAGGCCGAAGAAATACAAAATTACTTCACGGACAACAAGAGCATAATCCTGGAGGCGGTTAAGCTCGCCGACGACGGCAACGGCATGATAGTGCGCGCCTACAACTGCAGCGACATGCCCCAGACGGCGGCAATCTCGATTCGGGGCTTCAAGCCCGTATGCTTTACCGACATTCTCGAAAACTCCATAGGCGACGCGCCGAAGGGGATGTTCGAGTTCGGCAGCTTCGAGCTTAAGTGCATAAGGTTCACCAAAGAGGAGAATGTTTAGCGGTAAATTTAATCGCTTTTCATTAACTGTTGACATCCTATGTTATTAAAATTATAATAGTTATATAAGTTTAATTATTAGGCGGGGTCGATGGTTACTCTTAGGACCAAGAGAATTTCATTCAAGACGACAATAATGCTTTGCATAGTGTTATTGGCCTCGGTATTGGTGTCGGCTCTCTTCGGTTTTCTGCAGACTAACGAACTCCGCGAAAGTTATTATGCCCAGGTGGCGGACTCGGCTGACGATATAAACAAAGACATTTTCGGCGCTTTCGCGAGGGCGGACGCGGCGCTTGCGTTTGCCTCGCCCGAAGCCGTGCCCGACGGAACCCTCCACGAAGTAAGCGCAATTTTATTTATAAACGATGGCGAAGCAAAACTACTCGCCCATAACGCCGCCGTTGTAAACGATATAATCCTCACCCAAAAATTCGAATCGATACTTCAAAATACAGGAAGCGCCGTATACCGCGACATTCATGTGTTTGAAAATATGGTTTCGCAAGGCTACAACAGCCTTGCAGGCCCCGTCTACTGCTCTATAAAAAAGACGGATAGCGGTTATATCGTGGCGGTTTTGAGCCTAGAAACGGTGTTCGGCGGCATAAAGAACAACGAATTTGACGATATAAGGCTGTTTGCCCCCGATTATTCGTACAGCGTATCCTCCGGCGACCTTGTTTTGTCGCAGTCGTTTTATTCGGGCCTCGATGTTTCAATCAAAGAAAAAATAAGGGATAACCTCGCCTTTACTGACGAACTCAAAATAGGCTCGCAAAAAACGATTATGCACATTTCGCAGCGGAACAACGGCTTCGGCGGCATCAGGGTCGCCGTCAACCGCTCTCCCGACCTGCTCGACTCCCTTATCCGCAGCCAGACCACACGGTTTATTATAGAGAATGTCGCCCTTTGCGCCATTTTCTCGGCGGCGTTCGTGCTCCTTATGCTTATGCTTCTAAGGGACGAAGGCGATTTCCAATTCCTGAACATCCGCAACGAAAACTATGCCGTCAAGGTGCTGCCATCGGGCAAAATCATCTGGAAAAACAACAATTTTGATAAAAAATTCGATATAGATAACATAGGGCAGGCCCTTTCGGCGGACGGCAGAAAGCCCGCGCAGGCGCTCGCCGCGCTTAAGCCGGTGATTCTGGATTTGGACGACCGCAACGGCGACAAGCATTACCTTATAATGAGCGTCGTCCGCTTCGGCAAGACTTACAGGCTTATAGGCTCTGATATGACCGAGGATATTGCCGCATACAAATCGCTTTCGCACTCCGACCGATACGACAGCATAACAGATTTGCAGTACGAGTGGGTGTTCGTAAACAGGCTGGCCGATATAATCTCAAAAGGCAAAGGCATAAAGTGCGCGCTGGCGCTCCTGCGCCTTTCCAACCTTACCATGCTGAAGGTTATGATGGGCGAGCACCTGTTCAGGCAAACGATAATGCTGTACTCGGGAAGCCTTAAGAGGGAGTTCGCGGGCTTAGGCGAGCTGTATGTCCTCAAAAACGGCGATTTCGCCCTTCTGAATACCGACGAAAACACCATAAACACCCTTATAAACAAGCTACCCGTAATAATGGAGAGGCTGCGCCGCCCCATAACCCTCAATGACAACAACATTCAGCTGGACGGAAAGCTGGGCATGATAGTCCTTAATTCCCGCGACAGCAACATTACCGTGGACAGCCTTATAAGCAACGCCCAGCGTGCGTTAGAGTTTGCCATCGAGGCGCAAAAGCAAAGCCATTATGTGCTTTACCCCACTAGCTTCTCGGTAGCGCGGACGAATTTCCGCGCCGACGGCGTTGTAAAGAAGATGGTCGAAAACAAAGAGCTGGACGCATATTTCCAGCCCCAGTATTCGCTTGTCACCAATAAAATTGTGGGCTTCGAGGCGCTTTGCCGCATAATTGGCCCCAAAAGCGCCGAAATTAACATCAGCGAGCTTATATCGATAGCCGAACAGTACGGCGGAATGATAGACCTCGGCAATTATATCTGCGACAGGGCGATGAGCTTTGCCGCCGAGATTCAGGACAAAAACATTCAGGTTGCCGTAAATGTGTCGCCCATTCAGCTTATGCAGGCGGGATTTACCGCCTCATTCGTGGAACGGCTAGGCAGGCACAACCTAAAGAAGGGTGTTTTCAACATAGAAATCACCGAAAGCGCGGCATTGTATTCTTTCGAGGAAGCGGTGGCGAAGCTAAACATCCTGAGGTCTTCGGGCATAGGGATACACATAGACGACTTCGGCGTGGCGTACTCCTCGATGCTCCACCTTAAACTTCTGCCCGCCACCCTCATAAAGATAGACAAGAGCCTGATAGACGATATCGTCGACAACGCCGATGCGCGCGCGATTATCAAAAATATCATCAATCTCGCAAAGGATATGAAGCTTGATGTCATCGCCGAGGGCGTCGAAACGCCCGAGCAGGTAGAGATTCTGCGCTCGCTTAATTGCGATATGATTCAGGGCTTTGTAATCTCCAGGGCCGTGCCGCGCGAAGATGCCATAAAAATGTTAAAGGAAGTAAACAAGGATGTATAACTTTATGCTCTCGCAAAAATATTCCACAGGCGTGTATGTGCTGTTCCTGGTGCTTATCATAATCGCCATGGGGCTTCTTATAGCTTTCCTTGTGTACCGTATCCGCAAAGAAAGAAGCGACTTCTCCGAAATGCACATAGATAAGGGCATAACATCCTTCGATTGGCTCAAAAAGTATATAGAGCGGACGGTGTCGGTAGCCACCAGAAAGACGATATTTTACCTTTATCAGGTGGACATAAACGAGTACGAATCCATACGCAAGACGCTTGGCGAAAACCAGTATTTCAACCTGCAAAAAGAAATCTGCGCCCGCCTCAATAAGGTGCTTCCCTGGGGCATAAAGGTCGCCATCAAAAAGCAGGATTGCATCGTGATGTTCGTAAAGAACATGTTCAACTTGAATGTCGAGGGGCTTGCCAAGCTCATAATCGAAACGCTTACCAAGGATATCGAAATCGTAAACCTTTACAACCTCGAGCTTAGCATAAATGTCTCCGTCGCGGGCTATCCCTCGGCGGGCGACACCGCCGACGCAATTATAAGAAACCTCGAGCTTGCCATGGTTGTAAGCCACCGCTCGGGCCCCAACACCTTTGCCTGCTACACCCCGCAGATGGGCAGCAAAGAGTCCGACGAGTACAGATACTATCAGGAAATTCAGGACGCCATAAAAGAAAAAGAGTTCACCCTCTTTTATCAGCCATTTGTAGACACCAACACCTTCTCGGTGTACGGCGGCGAGTCGTTAATCCGCTGGAAGCACCGCACGATGGGCGTGCTGCCGCCTTCCAGCTTCCTTTATGTAATGGAGCAAACGGGCGACATTAACTGGGTAGGCTTCTGGTGTTTCGAGCAGATGATAAAGCAGCATGTCCTGTGGAAGAACAACTACCCCGACAACAAGCTGTTTGTATCGATTAACCTCTCCGAAAGGCAGCTTCTCAACCCCGAACTTGCCGACGAAATGCGCAAAATAACCCGCAAGCTTCGCGCCAACCCCGAGGATTATATCTTCGAGATTTCCAACTTCGGGCTGTACCTTAGTTCCGAGCCCGCCCGAGCCAATATAGATAAGCTAAAAGAATACGGCTTCAAGATAGCCCTCGATAACTTCGGCGCCGAGTTCAACTCGCCCACAACGCTCGAGCAGCTTCCCATCGACATCATAAAGATAGAAAGCAACTTCTGGCGTAAATCCAAGTCCAAGGGCATAGCCGCCGATGTCTTCGAGATGGTAAAGCATTACTGCCGCGACAAAAACCTAATGCTCGTCACGCAGGGCGTCGAAACGGTCGAGGAAATGATGTACTTAAGGGAAAACGGCGTAAACTATATGCAGGGTTATCTTTTCAGCGCCCCCTGCGAGCCCCGCGACTTTGTAAGCGGTATGGTGATGTTGCCGTGGGAGGATAAAATCCGCCGCCGCGTAAAAGAAATAAACGAGGCCATTCTCGCCGAAAAGGCCGAAAAGGAAAGGGCGCTTCTTGCCGAAAAGGCCGAGAAAGAAAAAGCGCTTGCCGAAAAAGCGGCAAAGCAACCGGACGCGGGGCAGCCCGAAAAACAAAACGGCAATCCGCCCGAAAAAGAGGTTAAGCCAAACGGCAAGGCCCCGTCCGATAAAGCCGCAAAGCCAAAAGGCAAGGTTCAGTCAGACAAAGAGCAAAAGGCAGCAGCAAATGCGCCATCGGATAAAAGCGAAAAAGCAAGCGCGAAAGCCCCCGCCAAAGCCGAAGATAAAGAGGCGGCAAAAGAAGCATCCGCTTCAGATTCCGATGTGCGAAATAATAAGCCCGCTTCCAAGCCCAAAACGGCCAAAGCAAAGCCCGCGAGCGAATAAATTCTCTTACAGAGCCCTCAATTTATTTGCCGTAGGGTTTCGTATGTGTTATCATTATACAAACTTTATAAAAGGCAATAGCGATGTTTAAGATAGTTTCCAAAAGGAATCTTGGCGTAAATGTAAATGAATATGTGATCGACGCTCCGGCGGTGGCAAGAAACGCCCGGCCGGGGCAATTTGTCATATTGAGAGTTGAAGAAAAGGGCGAGCGGGTGCCGTTTACCATCTGCGACGCCAACAGGATAATGGGCACCGTCACCATTCTTGTGCAGACGGTCGGCGCTACAACCTGGAAGCTTGCCGCCCTTAAAGAAGGCGACTATATTCCCACTTTTGTTGGCCCCTTAGGCAACCCAACCGAGCTTTCGCACTATAACGGCGTTTTGCTTATCGCGGGCGGCATAGGCAGCGCGGTAATTTATCCCCAGGCCAAAGTGCTGTACGGCATCGGCAAACCCGCAGATGTCATTTTGGGCGCCCGCACAAAAGACCTTGTAATGTATAAGCGCGAGCTTTCGGCTTACGCCAAAAAACTGTATGTAATGACGGACGACGGCAGCGACGGCGAGCAGGGCTTCGTAACCCAAAAGCTGAAAGAGCTTCTCGAGGGCGGCGCCCGCTACGAGATGGTTATGGCGGTAGGGCCCCTGGGCATGATGAAGGCAGTTTGCGAGGTTACAAAGCAATACAACATCCCAACCACAGTTTCTATGAACAGCGTTATGGTGGACGGCACGGGCATGTGCGGCGGCTGCAGGCTTACCGTGGGCGGCAAGACCAGGTACGCTTGTGTAGACGGCCCCGAGTTCGACGGGCATCTTGTCGATTTCGACGAGGCTATGGCAAGGGCGTCATTCTATAAAAACATCGAAAAGGACCATCTGTGCAAGCTTAGGGAGGCAGGCAATGAAAATTAACAGGGGGGAGCGGCTTAGCCCGATTGAACAAGACCCGCAGGTAAGGCGGGGTAACTTTTACGAGGTAAACAAGGGGTTCACGCCCGAGATGGCGATAGAAGAGGCGGAAAGGTGCCTTAACTGCAAAGACCCCAAGTGCGTAAAAGGCTGCCCCGTAAATGTCAATATTCCCACATTCGTAAGGCAGATTGCCGACGGCGAATTCGCCGAGGCGGCAAAGACCATAAAAGCGACCAACAACCTTCCCGCCATTTGCGGCAGGGTATGCCCGCAGGAAGAGCAATGCGAAAAGCAATGCGTAAGGGCAAAGGCAGGCGGCGCTGTCGCGATAGGCGCGCTCGAGCGTTTTGCCGCCGATTACGCCCTGCAAAAGGGCGAGCCTCAGGAGCCGCCCAAGCCCCGAAACGGTATGCGCGTGGCGGTAGTGGGCAGCGGCCCCGCGGGGCTAACCTGCGCGGCAGACTGCGCCAAAGAAGGCTTCGAGGTTACGATTTTCGAAGCGTTCCATAAGGCTGGCGGCGTTTTGGTATACGGGATTCCCGAATTCAGGCTCCCTAAGAGCCTTGTTCAGGCAGAAATAGACAAGCTTAAAGAGCTAGGTGTAACCATAGTTTTAGACACGGTTATAGGCAGGACCTTTACCTTAGAGGAGCTCTGCCGCGAGTACGACGCCGTGTTCCTGGGGACTGGCGCCGGGCTTCCGATGTTTCTTAACATCAAGGGCGAGAACCTCTCGGGCGTATATACCGCAAACGAGTACCTCACCCGCGTAAACCTCATGCAGGCATACCTCAAGGACGCCGCGACCCCCGTAATAACGGGCGAAAAGGTTGTCGTCGTGGGCGGCGGCAATGTGGCTATGGACGCGGCCAGAACGGCTCTTCGTATGGGCGCGGGCAAGGTGACGGTAGTTTACCGCCGCTCTATGGAAGAGCTTCCCGCCCGCAAAGAGGAAGTCGAAAACGCCATCGAGGAAGGCATCGAGATGATGCTTCTCACAAACCCCGTCGAGATTCTGGGCGACAAGAAAGTTGAAGGTATCAAGTGCAATAAAATGCAGCTAGGGCAGCCCGACGAGAGGGGCAGGGCAACACCCATACCCGTAGAAGGCAGCGAGTTTGTAATAAACTGCGACCAGGTGATTATCGCGATAGGCACAAGCCCCAATCCCCTGCTCGCCAAATCGGCAAAGAACCTCAAGACCTCGCCCAAGGGAACAATCATAATAAACGAAAACGGCGAAACCTCGATAGAAAATGTTTACGCCGGCGGTGACGCCGTTATCGGCGCGGCTACAGTTATCCTCGCAATGGGAGCGGGCAAGAAGGCAGCGGCAAGCATCGTAAAGAAACTTAGGGGCAAGCACGGAAGCTAGCCCTGAAAAATAAATAAAAAAGAGGGGCTTTATGTATATTAGCTTGAACGGCAACTGGAAGCTAAGGGAAAGCGGAAGCCAAACCCTGTACGACGCCGTTGTGCCCGGCTGCAACTATCTCGACCTTATGGCAAACGGCGCAATCGAGGATCCCTTCCTCGGCATGAACGAGAAGGACGCCTATTGGGTAGCCAAAAAGGATTGGGATTACATACGCAAATTTGATGTCCCCAAGGAAGCCCTTTCGGCGGACAAGGTAATTCTTAGCTGCAGCCAGCTTGACACCCTTTGCGATGTTTATATTAACGAAAAACTTGTCGGGAAGGCAAACAACGCCCACCTTTTATACGAATTTGACATCAAGCCTTATCTGGTTTTCGGCGAAAACGAAATTCGGATAAGGTTTTTTTCTCCCGTAAACTATGTAAAGAAGGAGCAAAAGAAGTGGAAATGCCCGCCCAATAACAACGGGCAGGACGGTATACCGCTTATAAGAAAGCCCCAATGCCACTTCGGCTGGGACTGGGGCCCCGTGCTTCCGCCAAGCGGAATAACGGGCGACATCGGCATCGCCATAGTTAATAAGGCGAGGGCGAAGGATATAAGAATAGTCCAAAGCCACACAAACGGCAAAGTCAGGCTGGATATCGAAGCCGAGGCCGAGTTGTTTACCCAAAAAATAAATTGGGCAATAAGCGTAACCCACCCCGACGGCACGGTGCAAAGCGTAAAAGGCGAGAGCGAAGGCGGGGGGATAAGGGCGGAATTCGACATAGAAAACCCCGAGCTTTGGTGGACAAACGACCTTTCGGACAAACCCGAGCAGGCTTTATATACTGTAAGCCTGGAGCTTTGCGACGGCGAAACCCCCATCGACAAACTGGAAAAAAAGATAGGCTTAAGAACGATAGCCTTGAATCGCGAAAAGGACGAATACGGCTACAACTGCCAATTCGTGCTTAACGGCAAGCCCCTTTTCGTTAAAGGCGCCAACTGGATACCGCCCGACTCATTCATCACCAGGGCGGACGAAAAGACGCTGGAATTCTACATAAAAACCGCCCGTTTTTCCAACTTCAACATCATAAGGATCTGGGGCGGCGGGTATTACGGCTCTGATACCTTCTACGAACTCTGCGACAGGTACGGCATACTTATATGGCAGGACTTTCAGTTTGCCTGCCAGGCGTACCCCTTCTTTATCGACGAGTTCAGGGAAAATGTCATAAAGGAAGCCGAATATCAGATAAAGAGGCTTCGCCATCACCCCAGCCTTGCCTTGTGGTGCGGCAATAACGAGATAGAGCAGATGACGCCGGCGTGGATGCACCGCGTCAAATATGTAAAGTGGACAAAGAAGTATTTTTACGACATACTTCCGCCCATCGTCGAAAAGAACGACGGCGTAACCCCGTATATCCCCGGCTCGCCTTACGGCTCGGCGTTTTTGAAGGATACGGCGGATGACAATGTGGGCGACACCCACCTGTGGCAGGTCTGGCACGGCCTGCAGCCCATGACATATTACAGGGGAAGGCTTACAAGGCTTTGCAGCGAGTTCGGCTTCGAGTCGCTGCCCGACATTAAGACCATTTATAAATTCGCGGGCGAGGGCCCCCACTCGATAGAGTCCGAAGTCTTTAACGCCCACCAGAAGTGCTTGAGCGGCAACCTGAAGATGATGTACTACATCTCCACCCGCTTCCGCCTGCCTGAAAAATTTGAGGATATCGTATATCTCTCGCAGATAACCCAGCAGGAATGCATTAAGGACGCCACCGAGCATTGGAGAAGAAACAGGGGGCGCTGCAACGGCGCAATCTATTGGCAGTTTAACGATTGCTGGCCCGTATGCTCCTGGGCGTCTGTGGATTATTACGGCAATTACAAGGCACTCCAATACACGGCAAGAAGGTTCAACGCCCCCTTTGCCGTGAGCATCGAAAACTACTCCGACAGAGCGTCGGTTTGGGTAATTAACGACACGCTTAAGGAAATCCCATCCTCGGTAACTTACAGGCTTATGCGGTTTGACGGCACGATGGTAAAGGAAGGGCGCGCCGAGCTTATTGCCTCGCCCCTTACCTCAAAACTCGTGGTAGATTTGAATAAAGAAGCCTTAGCCGATGTGGAGGATATAAAAGGCTGTGTTCTCGCTGCCGAGCTTATAAAGGACGGCGAGGTTGTAAGCCGCGCGACGGCGCTCTTCGATTGGGAGAGATTTATAACCCTCCCGCCCGTAAACATAAAAAAGGAAGTCGCAATAAAAGACGGCTGTGCCGAGATAAAGCTTACCGCCGATAAGTTCGCGAGGCTCACCTGCGTGCAATCGGCCACAAATACCCTGCCTTTCTCGGACAACTTCTTTGATATCCTGCCCGGCGAAACAATTACGATAACCCAGCCCCTCGACAGGGAATACACCTTAGAGGAGCTGGAGAAAAGCTATACCGTAAAGACTGTAAGCGGGGTAAAATCCAACGAAACGCCAAAGGACATTAAGAAGCTTCGCCGCAGGGTGTTTTCAAAATTTATGAATTTTGTCCTTCTTATTATCTACAAACTGCACATCAAATAAGGTATTAAGAGAGGCCTAACTTTCGGCTGGTGTGGCAGACGAAATAGATTACCTGATACTTAGAAGCGATTTCGGCAAGCAGCTTATTGGCTGCTTGCATTTTTTTATCGTCCAGATTCTTAAACGGGTCGTCTAAGATAAGGAAGGGCTTTTCGTCTTTGAACAGGGCGTCGGCAAGGGCCAGCCTCTGGCAGATATCGAACAGGTCGCGGTAGCCTCGGCTGAAATACTTGATATCGCGGTACTGCCCGCCTTCGTGAATCTCGTACCCGAGTTCTTGGTTAACAAGAACTTCTATCTTTTTGCCCGTTACGACGCTGAGATACCTCCCGAAAGCGTACCTTATCTCGCCTATGTATTTTTCGGCGAGGTTGTTTTTTGCCTTCTCGAGACAGGCTTTTGTTTTTTGCACGATCCAGCGGTAATACTTTTCCTTCTTTAGCCTTTCTTTAAGGGTTTCTGTCTTTTCCTTGTAGTAGCACTTTTGCGCAGCGTAGTCGGTATGGTAGGCAATATCGTTATCCAGCCTGATAAGCGCCTTTCTTGTTTCGTCTATATCGGCGGAAAGCTTGTTAAGCGTTTGCCTTAGCTCCCGGGTGTCGTATTCCTGCTGCGTATCCTCGAACTCTCTTTCCGGCTTTTCGCAGTTTTCAAGGTTGCGCTTTGCCGCTACCTCGATTCCCCTCCGTATCTCGTATATGTTAAGCCTGTCGCGCAGATTTTTATACGCCTGATATAAATCATCGGCTTCCTCACCCCTCTCGCGAAGATATAGGGATACCTCGGTTTTCAGTCCGATAATCTTATTTTCGGCTTCGGCAATCTTCAGGGTAAGCTCTTCTATTTTTTCCGCGGCCTCTTTCGCTTCGTCAGAAACTTTCTCCGACAAAGCTACATATTCCGAGAGTTTTTTACTTATTTGCATTATCGCTTCAAACGGGTCTTTCTCCGTCATTCCGTACCTGGCAAGAAAATCTCTTACCTTCTTTTCCTCGATATCGTATTCGCCCCGTACGGACTTTTTATGGCTTTCCGAATGCTCGTTTTTGCCTTTAAGGTATTTTGCGATTACGATATAAGCGCCCGCGGCAAAGCTAAGTATTCCGGCAGCGTAAACAACCTTGCCCGCTATGCGGTCAGCCAATATCTCAATCAGAATACCCGCAATAAGGACAATGACGCCGACAATCGCTAGCGACAGGGCAACTTTACTTCCTAAAAACAATTTCTTATAATCGGGCTTGTAAGGCGGCAGGGGCTCCGAAAGGCGTGCTTTCAAATCGCTGCTCTTTCGGTATGCCTTTATTGCCTCATCTATTTCGCCTTCGGCGGGCAAGCCTTCTTTGAATAAAAGCTCCTTAAGCTCAATAATGCGCTTCTGTTCGGGCGTTTCGCCTGCCGAAAGAAGGTTTTGCTTGTTCTGGGCTTCTTTCAATTCGGCCTTAGCCTCGTCATGTTTGCTTTGTTCAAGGTCTATAACCTTTAGCTTGCGCTCTATATCGTCCAGCTCATCGGAAGTAGGAATTTTGCCGTTAAATGTAGCTTCGGCAACAGATTTGTCCTTTATTGCCGCTTCGTAGCTATCCTTAGCCTGTTTATATCGTTTATACTTTTCCCATTCTATCGCGGCGGCGTATTCGGCGTTTGCCTTTTTTTGTTCGGCTTCCAGCACTTCAAGCTTTTTAGACAGGGCATCCTTATCCGGCATGGCTTGGCTAAGCAGCTCTTCGTGCTTTTCGGCTGCCGCGAGGTCGGAAAGCGCCTGGCTTATCTCGTTTTCGATAGCGGTAATTCTGTCGTTTCCGCCCCGCTTTTTATACGGGCTTTCGGCTTCCTCGAGGAGCTTCATAGCGTCTTCGTAGCTGCCCATATCGTTTTCTTCCTCTAGGAGGTCGGAAAGCTTGGTATAAAGTCTGTCGCTTTTGAAACAAGAAGGGTCGCGTTGCGACAGGTACGCGCTTTTTTCGTATCCGCCCTCGTCTATGCCGAATATAGAAGCGCCAAGGTTGTCTTTGTCGAAATCTTCGGTGTCGCCGCCGCTGGCTAGGTCAATAAGCCTGACCCTGTCGCCTTCGGTGTCATCGAAGCTTTTCTCAATGCGATATAGCTTTCCTTTCACTTCGAAATCGAGGTATCCGCCGTAGTTTCCTTTTTGCCAGGGCTTGTATTTTTTACGCTCGTTTTCGTCCAGATCTTTTCTTTTGTTTTTATCAAACCCGAACAGCATGGCTTTAATAAACACCGCCAGGGTGCTTTTGCCCATGCCGTTTTCCTCGCAGATTTCCGTCAAACCGCTGTCGAAATAAAACGCGCGCTTGGAAAGGACGCCGAAGTTTTCTATGTAGCACTTTTTGATTATCATAGCTCGTACCTCTCTCCCATAAGCGCGTTTATGCCCATGGCGATTATATGCTCTTTTTGCTCCTCGTCAAGCGAGGCGTCGGCAAGGACTGTCCTTATAAACTCGCTCTTTAACGAAACGCCGTCTTTGCAGGCTTCGTAGTCGATTTTGACCCTTGTTTCGTCCTTGATGCCGAAATAATAAAACCTGTCGGCGAATTTTTGCGTTAAATAATTAATGCCCTTGTAGGTTTCGGGCGAAAGTAAACCCGTGAGCCTTACCCTCACAAGGTTTTCTTTTCCGATGCCTTGCACGGCTGTTCCAATAGCTTTTTCGATATCGGCTTGCCCGCCGGCGCCGCTTATGTCGGCTTCTAAGACAATAACCGACCTTTTTGCGAAAGGCACAAACTCGTCTGAAATGTTGCCCCGCTTGCACTCCAGCAGTACATATCCTTTTTCGCCAAACTCGTCAAAGCCTCTGCCCTCCAGGCAGCCGCTGTAACAGTATATCCCGCGCCCGTCGAGCTTGTCTTTTTGATATGCGTGGTAATCGCCCAGGGCGAGGTAGTCTATGTTTTTGCCCGCGAGTTTTAAAATATTCACGGCATCTTCGGGGGCTTTGCCCGAAGTCCTCACAAGCTTGCCGTGCATTACGACAATGTTTGTGCGCCCCGCTTTGAGATTCAGCGTGCCGTAAACGCTTGCGCAGTTTTCTTTTGTAAGCCTTACCCCCGCGATGGTTACATCGCCGTAATCGAAATAAGTCCAATCCGTCCCGAACACCTTCAGGTTTTCGGGCATATCCTCGGGAGGGAAGGGGGTATCTTTATCGTGGTTACCTTTCAGATACAAAAAATCGGTGTCGGGCGCGCCCGCAATAGCCTTAAGTACGGTGTCAATCAGGCTTTTCTTAACCGATTTCTGATCGAACAAATCGCCCGCGATAATAACCGCCCTAACCCCCTGTGAGCGGGCGGCTTCTGCAAGCCTCTCGAAAGTTAATGTAACTTCGTTGTTGCGCTTGTCTGCAACCTCCTTGTTAAAATGTGCCGTCAGGGCGGAGCCCAGATGTATATCGGCGCAATGTATTATCTTCAAGGCGTAAAACTTCCTTTTTTCTTTAATTATACCAGCCTTCGTTGCGCCTTGCAACCTCTATTCACGCGCGGCTTGATTTATGTATATAATTTTTGTTTTTATATCTTTGCTGGTAACGCCCTGCATGGTTTATCCGATTTGTTACTTTTTTTGGACGAAAACTAATTATTGTAAATCGGGTTGCCAAGTGGTATAATCATATAACCGAAAGTGGGAAATCTTTAGACAAAACAATATCGGAGGATATATGAAAATATCAAAAATAGCCGAGGTTCTGCGAGCCGATGTACTGTGCTGCGAGGAGAATCTGGAAGCAGAGGTCGCTTCCGCGTGCGCCGCGGATATGATGAGCGATGTGCTGGCTTTCGTTAAAGACCACGCAGTGTTAATAACGGGCCTGTGCAACCCTCAGGTCATTCGCACCGCCGAAATGATGGATATCGTATGCGTGGTGTATGTGAGGGGCAAGGTGCCCGACGCAATGAGCATAGAGCTTGCCAAGAGCAAGAACATAGTGCTTATGACAAGCAAATACCGCATGTATCAGGCTTGCGGGATTCTTTACGGCGAGGGGCTGCGCGGAGGAGAAAGCCGCATATGAGTGAGCAAACGCGCATAAGCCTGGAGTTCGATGTCGAGGGGGACAATTTTGTTTCTGCCGGTAAGGCATCGGAGGCCGTAAAAGGAAACCTCAAAATGCTGGGGCTTCCTCCTACAATAATCCGCAGGGCGGCGATAGTGATGTACGAAGGCGAGATAAATATGGTCATCCACGCTAAGGGCGGAAAGGCTTATGTAGACATAACCGACAAGGATATATCCATAACCCTTAAAGACGAGGGCCCCGGTATAGAGAACATCGAGCTTGCCATGCAGGAGGGGTATTCGACGGCGCCCGACGCTATAAGAGCGCTAGGCTTCGGGGCGGGCATGGGCCTTCCCAATATGAAAAAATACAGCGACAATATGGAAATAGAATCCGAGGTGGGCAAGGGCACCACCGTAAGGATGAAAATAAACATTCAGCCCGACTCCGAAGGGCAACAACAATAGACAAACCGATACCGCCTCATTAAAACGGAGGATATCGGCTGCCGGAGGCGTTTATGCAAAAAAACGATCAGATACATACCGTTAAGCTGGACAAGGATAAATGCATGGGCTGCGTTTCCTGTATGAAACGCTGTCCTACCGAGGCTATACGGGTGCGCAACGGCAAAGCCCGAATCCACTACGAGAGATGCATAAGCTGCGGCGAGTGCGTAAGGGTATGCCCCCACCAGGCAAAAAAGGTAATTTACGACGATTTTTCCATCATCGAAGACCCCAGATTCAAATACAAAATCGCCCTTCCCGCGCCTTCGCTTTACGGGCAGTTTGAAAACCTAGACAACCTAAATTACCTTATCGAGGGGCTTTTGAAGATAGGTTTTGACGATGTTTACGAAGTGGCGAGGGGCGCCGAGCTGGTCTCCGAAGCCACCCGAACGCTGTTCGACAGCGGCAAGCTTAAAAAGCCCGTTATAAGCACGGCCTGCCCCGCGGTGGTTCAACTCATACTGTTAAGATTCCACGACCTCAAAGACAACCTTTTGCCCGTACAGGCGCCCGTCGATATTTCGGCAAAGCTTGCCCGCGAGGAAGCCGCCAAAAAGACGGGGCTTAAACCCGAGGAAATAGGCATATTCTTTATATCTCCCTGTCCCGCCAAGATTCACGCCCTGCACAGCGGTTTGGGCGTTTCCAAACCCACTGTCGACGGCGTGCTTTCGGCAAGCGACATATACTTCAGGCTGTTGCCCGCGATGAAGCAGGTGGAAGAGCCCCGCGACCTCTCGCAAATAGGCATATTCGGCCTGAGTTGGGCGGCATCGGGCGGCGAAGCGGCAACGCTTCTTAAGAACAAATACCTTGCCGCCGACGGAATGGAAAATGTGTTGAACATCCTGAAAGAGCTCGAAAACGGCAAGCTGAACGATCTCGAATTTATAGAACTTAATGCCTGTATCGGCGGCTGCGTGGGCGGCGTGCTGAATATAGAAAACCCCTTTGTGGCGCGCGCCAAACTTCAGACACGCCGCAAATACCTTCCCGTTACCAAAAACTCCATCTCGCAAACGGATAAGAATTTGGACTACTTTGTGTGGGAGTGCGAGCCCGATGTTACAAATGTAATGCAGCTTGACGAGGATATCAATGTCGCTATGGCCCTTCTCGAGCGAATTAACAAGATAGAAAAGATTCTGCCCATGTTGGACTGCGGCTGCTGCGGCGCGCCGTCATGCCGCGCCTTCGCCGAGGATGTAGCCCTGGGCGAGGCCAAAATAACCGATTGTCACAGGATTAATGTAGAGGATTTGCTATGAAACTTGCCGAACTCGCTAAAGTGCTTGAAGCCGAAATTGTGGTTGAGGGCAACCCCGAAAAGGAGATAACAGGGGGATACGCAGGCGACTTCTTAAGCTTTGTAATGAGCCGCGCTCCCGAAGGGTGCGTATGGTTTACCGTCATGTCCAATGTGAATGTGGCGGCGGTGGCGTATATGGCCGATGTCGGAGCCATCGTCCTGTGCGACGGCATAAAGCCCGAGCCGCCTCTCACCGAAAGGTGTGTAAAAGAAAACATCAATCTGCTTACTACCGAGCTGGATACCTACGGCGCGGCATGCAGGCTGGCTTTATATGAAAATCAGCTATGATTTCCACATCCATTCGGCGCTGTCGCCGTGTTCGGACGACACGATGACGCCCTGCAATATCGCGGCGGCGGCAAGCCTCAACGGGCTAAACGCCATAGCGGTTACCGACCATAACGCCATCGCGAACTGCAAGGCTGCGGCCGAGGTATGCGAGGCTTTGGGGATAGCTTTTTTGTACGGGATAGAAGTACAGACCTCCGAGGATATCCATGTCGTGGCGTTGTTTGACAGCTACCAAAGCCTGGAGGCTTTTTTTAATACCTTAACATTCCCTCCCCTTAAGAACAGGGCGGAGATTTTCGGAAGGCAGCTTATTTACGATTCGGACGACCGGATTGTTGGCGAAGAGGAGCGCATGCTGCTTGCTTCCTGCGACGAAGGCATTTATGACATCTGCGCGAGGATAATAGATATGGGCGGCAAGGCCATACCTGCGCACATAGACCGCGAGGCTAACGGCATTCTTGCCATATTAGGCGAAATCCCGCCCGATTTGCCCTTTTCTGCTTTAGAATTCTCTCCTTATGCCCCAAAAGAGCTTCTGGACAGGTATTCGGGCTTCAAAAGGCTTATTAATTCGGACGCCCATCGCCCGCAAGACCTGATGACGGGCGAAAATACCATTGAAGCTTTATCCGCCGAGGCGAGGGATATTTGGCTTTCCATATAAAGCGGCGCAATTTTTTCGGCGGCGCGGCGCCCCGACAATAAATTTTAGCCTACAAAATTTTTTTTGCTGTTTTTTTTCTATTATTTTCATTTCAAAAAAGCCCTAAATATCCTTGTAATTAAACTATTACTTATAGTATAATGCATACGGTAAACTTTTCAGGAGGTTATTATGTCAAAAATCAAGCTGACAAAAGTCCCGTTTAAGGGGACGGCGGAGCAGGAAGCGCAGCTGATGGAAAAGCTGGCTGTTTGCAAAAACATGAAAGGAGGGCTGATGCCTGCTTTGCAATCGGCGCAGGAGATTTACGGATACCTGCCCATCGAGGTTCAAAGGATTATCGCTAAGGAAATGGGTGTTTCCCTCGAGGAAGTTTTCGGTGTCGCCACATTCTATTCGCAGTTCACGCTCAATCCTCAAGGCAAGTACCAGATTTCGATTTGTATGGGTACCGCTTGCTATGTTAAAGGCGCGGGAGAGCTCGTCGACAAGTGCAAAGAGATTCTCAAGATAGACGCCGGCGAATGCACCGAAGACGGCAAGTTCTCTTTGGTGGCTACCCGCTGCATAGGCTGCTGCGGTCTGGCGCCGGTCGCGACCATAAACGAGCATGTATACGGCAAGCTCGCCGTAAGCCAGATACCCGATATACTTAAGAATTACCAATGAGGGAGCTAAGCCTCAACATTCTGGACATAGCGCAAAATTCGGTATCAGCCGAAGCCAAAACCGTTACGATAACGGTTACCGCCAAAGATAATCTGCTAACCATAAGGATAGACGACGACGGGAAGGGCATGCCGAAGGATTTTCTGGAGAAGGTTACAGACCCGTTTACGACAACAAGGACGACACGCAGGGTAGGTATGGGGCTGGCGCTTTTCAAACAGGAAGCAGAAAAGTGCGGTGGCAAATTCACAATAGATTCCACGCCCGATGTGGGCACGACGGTAGAAGCGAGCTTTAAGATAGACCACATAGACAGGCTTCCGATGGGCGATCTTGCCGAAACAATTACCACGCTGGTCGTCGCCGCCCCGCAAATAGATTATGTTTTGCGCTATAATGTAGAGGATAGGGGGTTCGGGTTCGACACAAGGCAAATAAAGCGGCTGCTTGAAGGGCTGCCGATAGAAAGCCCCGAAATAGTAGCGTATATAAGAGAGATGTTAACAGAGAATATCAAAGAAGTAAACGGAGGGATTTCGTTATGAAGACAATAGAAGAAATCAATGCCATAAAGGCAAAAATGCAGGCTCAACTCAATATGAGAAGCAGCATAGACAACGCCGGCGATACCCGTATAGTAGTCGGGATGGCGACCTGCGGCATAGCCGCCGGAGCCCGCCCCGTGCTTAACGCGTTCGTCGAAGAAATAACCAAGAGAAACCTTAAGAATGTCAAAGTTACGCAGTCCGGCTGCCTCGGTATGTGCAAGCTCGAGCCCATGGTCGAGGTTTATGTGCCCGGCAAAGAAAAGGTAACTTATGTAAAAGTTACCGCGGACTCGGCCAGGAGAATCGTTGCCGAACACATCGTCAACGGGAATCCGGTTCTCGACTTTGTTATCGGTAACGAATAAAGGAGGACAAAATAATGTTCAGGAATCATGTACTAATTTGCGGCGGAACGGGCTGCACAAGCGGCGACAGCCCCAAAATCAGGGAGCTGTTCGAAAAAAAGATTAAAGAAGCCGGCCTCGAGAACGATGTCAAAGTTATAATGACCGGCTGCTTCGGGCTTTGCGCCTGCGGGCCCGTCGTAGTTGTATACCCCGAAGGCTCCTTCTATTCGCAAATCAAGCCCGAAAATGTGGACGAGATAGTTAACGAGCACATAATTAAAGGAAGGATCGTTTCCCACCTTCTCTACAAGGATCCCGAGATAAAGGCCCAGGAGACGGTTACCAGCCTTAACGAAACCAACTTCTACAAGAAGCAGAGCCGTGTTGTCCTTCGCAACTGCGGCGTCATCGACCCCGAAAACATCGACGAGTACATAGCCTACGACGGTTACCAGGCTCTCTATAAAGTTCTCACCGAGTACGATCCCCAGCAGGTTATAGATATAATCAAGCAGTCGGGCCTGCGCGGCCGCGGCGGCGCCGGCTTCCCCACAGGGCTTAAGTGGCAGTTTGCCAAAAACGCCGTGGGCGACATCAAGTATGTTTGCTGCAACGCCGATGAAGGCGACCCCGGCGCGTTCATGGACAGGTCGGTTCTCGAAGGCGACCCCCACACCGTTATCGAAGCTATGGCAATCGCCGCCTACGCTATCGGCTCCAAGCAGGGCTATGTATATGTCCGCGCCGAGTACCCCATCGCCGTCAATAGGCTCTCGATTGCGATAAATCAGGCAAAAGAATACGGGCTTTTGGGCAATAATATATTCGGCACCGACTTCTCCTTCGACCTCGAGATAAGGCTCGGCTCAGGCGCGTTCGTTTGCGGCGAAGAAACCGCCCTTATGACCTCCATCGAAGGCAACCGCGGCGAGCCCCGTCCCCGTCCTCCCTTCCCCGCCAATAAAGGTTTGTTCGGCAAGCCCACCATCCTTAACAATGTCGAAACCTACGCCAACATACCCCAGATAATCCTCAAGGGCCCCGAATGGTTCGCTTCCATCGGCACCGAGAAATCCAAGGGCACCAAGGTATTCGCCCTGGGCGGCAAGATAACCAACACCGGCCTTGTGGAAATTCCCATGGGCACCACCCTCCGCACCATCGTCGAAGAGATAGGCGGCGGCATCCCCGGCGGCAAGAAGTTCAAGGCAGCCCAGACGGGCGGCCCCTCGGGCGGCTGCATACCCGCCGAGCACCTCGATATCCCCATCGACTACGAGAACCTCATCGCCATAGGCTCGATGATGGGCTCGGGCGGCCTCATCGTTATGGACGAGGACAACTGCATGGTCGACATAGCCAAGTTCTTCCTCGAATTCACCCAGGACGAATCCTGCGGCAAGTGCACCCCCTGCCGTATCGGTACAAAGAGGCTTCTCGAATACCTCGAAAAGATAATTGAAGGCAGAGCCACGCTTAAGGATATCGACGACATGGAAAAGCTTTGCTACTACATAAAGGATAACGCCCTTTGCGGCCTCGGCCAGACGGCTCCCAACCCCGTGCTGTCCACCCTCAGGTACTTCCGCGACGAGTATATCGCTCATGTCACCCAAAAGAAGTGCCCCGCCGGCGTCTGCAAATCCCTCCTTACCTACAAGATTACCGACGCTTGCAAGGGCTGCACGCTGTGCGCACGCCAGTGCCCCGTGGGCGCCATCAGCGGCAAGGTCAAAGAAAAGCATGTTATCGATACCGATAAGTGCACCAAGTGCGGAGTTTGCATGAGCGTATGCAAATTCAAAGCCGTCATCAAAGAGTAATTTAAGGAGAATCAAGTCATGGAAACCAAAATGATAAATGTTAAAATAAACGGCAAGCCCGTAAGCGTGCCCAAAGGAACAACCATACTGGACGCCGCCAGACAGGCCGGCATCAAGATTCCCACTCTTTGCTACCTCAGAGATATCAACGCCATAGGCGCCTGCCGCGTCTGCGTGGTGGAAGTACAGGGCGCAAGGTCCCTTGTCGCTTCCTGCGTTTTCCCCATCGACGAGTCCATGGAAGGCAAAGAGATATACACCAACAGCCCCAAGGTGCTCGAGAGCCGCAAGACTACGGTCGAGCTCATACTTTCCGACCACAACAAGAACTGCTTAAGCTGTGTAAGGAACCTTAACTGCGAGCTTCAGACCCTCTCCAACGAGTTGGGCTGCAACGCCGCCAACTACACGGGAGCTATGAACAGCTATAAGCCCGATGTTTCCACGGCCTACCTTGTGCGCGACAACAGCAAGTGCGTGCTCTGCCGCCGCTGCGTCGCCGCCTGCAAACAGTATCAGGCTGTCGCCGTAATCGGCCCCAACGCCAGAGGCTTCGACACCCACATCGGCTGCGCCTTCGAGTCCGACCTCAACAATGTATCCTGCGTCGCCTGTGGACAGTGCATTAATGTCTGCCCCACCGGCGCCCTGCGCGAGAAGGACGACACCGACGAAGTACTCGCCGCCATCGCCGACAAATCCAAGTATGTCATCGCCGCCACCGCTCCCTCCGTAAGGGTCGGCCTCGGCGAAGAGTTCGGCTATCCCATCGGCACCAATGTAGAGGGCAAAATGGTAACCGCTCTCAAGATGATGGGCTTCGACGATGTGTTCGATGTAAATATGACCGCCGACCTCACCATACTCGAGGAAGGCACCGAGCTTCTCAACAGGCTCTCCAATAACGGCAAGCTGCCCATGCTTACAAGCTGCTCGCCCGCGTGGATCAAATTCGTCGAGCACTACTATCCCGAATTCATACCCAACCTTTCTTCCTGCAAATCGCCGCAGCAGATGATGGGCGCGGTCTGCAAGACCTACTACGCCGAAAAGCTCGGCAAAGACCCCAAGGACATCGTTGTCGTATCCGTAATGCCCTGCACGGCCAAGAAGTTCGAAAAGGGCAGAGACGACCAGAGCGCCGCGGGCATACCCGACATCGACATCGCCATAACCACCAGAGAACTCGCCAGGCTTATAAGGAAGCAGGGCATAGACTTCCGCTCGCTTCCCGATTCGCAGTTTGACGCGCCTCTCGGAATCGCTTCGGGCGCGGGCCTCATCTTCGGCGCCACCGGCGGCGTTATGGAAGCTGCCATCCGCACAGTGTACGAGATACTCGAAAGGAAGCCCCTTGAGGACCTCGACCTTGTAGCCGTGCGCGGCACCAAGGGCATAAAGGAAGCTTCCGTCAATATGGGCGGCAAAGAGATCAAGGTTGCCGTAGCCAGCGGCCTTGCCAACGCCAAAGAGCTTCTCGAGAAAGTCAAGAACGGCGAAGCCGATTACCACTTCATCGAGATAATGAGCTGCCCCGGCGGCTGCGTAAACGGCGGCGGCCAGCCCATCCGCACGGCGGACGAGCGCAACAACCTGGATATCAAGGCGCTCAGGGCCAAGGCTATCTACGACACCGACAAAGCCATGAGCCTGCGCAAATCTCACGAGAACCCCGTGGTAAAAGAGCTTTACGAGTCCTACTTCGGAAAGCCCAACAGCCACAAGGCCCACGAGATACTGCATACAAAGTATGTAAAGCGCGATAATTACTAATAATTAATAACCACGCGAACGGCTGTCTTTGTGACAGCCGTTCGCGAAAAAGGGCAAAAATGAGCAAAAAGCACAAAAATCACAGACAGCACGACAATTATATACCCCCTTACGACGCGGCAATACTCGCCGAGCCCATTGCCAAAGCGGGCTTCAGCGAGGAGGTCGTCCAGAAGCTCACAAACGGCAGGCTTAATTACCTTTCGGACATTGTCAGGCGCACCGAAAAGGATATGTATAAGATAAATACCTTCAATAAGAAAAACCTTATGGAGGTAAAAAGGGTGCTGCAAAGCAAGAGGCTGGACTTCAGGCCCGAGCCCGAGCTTCCTAACGCCCCCAAGCAACAGCAACAGCCCGCGCCCAATAACGGTCAAAGGCAACAGGGCAGAAACGATGCCCGGAGGCCCAACCAGCAGCAGGGCAAGCCCCAGCACCAGGACAGGCCCCAACAGCAGGGCAGGCAACAGCCAGCGAAAGCGCCCCAGAACGGTAGGCCGGCAAGCGCCCCCGCGGCGCATTCTGCTCCGCAACAAGGCCAAAAAGGGCAACCCATGCGGCAGCGCGTCAACCAGCCTAACAGGCAGCAGCCCCAGAAGCAGGGCATAAAGCAGCAAAACAAGCGCATTTGGGACCCCGACGGGATCTCCGAGGAAAAGACCAAAGAGGAGCGCGAGAAAAAGCGCCCCAGAAGGCAGGCAGTAAAGGCTCCCCGCGATATTTACATCAAGATAAACAAAAACGACAAGTGGGGCTTTGCCAACAGAAACGGCAAAGAGGTAGTCCCGCCCATCTACGATGAAGTGTTCACTTTCAAGGAAGACCTTTGCTGTGTCGAGAAGGATAACCGCTTCGGATTTATAGACAGGGAGGGCAACGAGGTTATACCCATCGAGTACGACTGCGCCTTAAGCTTCAGCGAGGGCTACGCCTGCGTATACAAAAACAACAAATGCGGGTATATCAACAAGAATAACGAGATTGTCGTAGACTTCAGGTTCGACGCCGGCACGCATGTAATAGACGGCAGCTGCCGTGTCAAGAAGGACGGCAAATGGGGAGAGCTGTTCATAGATAACCCCGAAGAAATAAGGTGGATTATTTAGCGAACCGCGAAAGATGATAAAAGGGATGAGGCATTTTGTAATTTTAATAATCTTAATAATAATGGCGGCGGTTTCGGTGCCGGGCGTTCCCGCCTTCGCTTCGGAGGCGGAGGAATACTATGCCCTGCACGAAGGGACCGCCGTTTTTTCTCAAGCCGATTTCGACAGCGATACGGCCGCCGTTTTAGAAAGGGATACCATTGTGACAGTAACCGAAACAAAAACCGTAAACGGCGTTGTCTGGCTTAAGGTCGAGGCGGGCGGCGTATCGGGCTATATCCCTTCCTATAACCTATATAAAAAATCCTTCGATAAAACCTACTCCCTCCGTTACGCAAGGATTACCGGGGACAAGTCGGGAGATGAGGTTTATTTATACTCCTCGCCTTCGGCAGAGTCCCATAAGCTTGCAAAGCTAAACGACGGAAAGAGGGTAAAACTTACGGGAGTTAAGGCGGGGGATTTTCTGGAAATCGAACACGAGGGCAAAAGGGGGTATGTCTTGCAGCAAGCGGTAACCGAAGGGCTTACCTATCATCAGTACCTTGCCCTTATCGTGGGTATAATCTGCTTCGCGGCGATTGCGTTAATCTTCCTGCTAACCTACTTCAGCAAAAACAAAAAAAAGCCTCGGACATAAGCCGAGGCTTTTATATTAATAGGCGTTTTTGAATTCGGGCGGATAAAAGTTTTCGTAGAGGTTATCCGCCTCGCTTTGCGTCTTTATGCGTATTTCGTCTATCCTTTCTATATTGCTAATAAGGATTTTGACGATATTGCCGTCGATGGCGCCCGACGCCACAAGGTTGTTCATGATATTTGCAGTTTGCTCGTGGTTTAAGCCCGCGCGGTAGGGGCGGTCCTCAAGAATAGCGGTGGCGATGTCAGCTACCGCCATTATGCGCGAGCCGCAGGGTAAATCCCTTGCGTCCAGCCCGAAGGGGTAGCCCGTGCCGTCCAGTTTTTCGTGGTGGTAGGCGGCCCAGGTGTTTATCGTTTCAAAGTTGGGTATCTTTTCGAGCAGCCTGTAAGTATAGTAGGTGTGCGAGCGTATAATATCCAGCTCTTTGGCGTCAAGCGAGCCCGTTTTCTCCAATATATCGTTGCTTACCGCCAGCTTTCCGATGTCGTGCAGGTAGCCCGCAATAAGCATTAGCTTGCACTCGGTTTCGCTAAAGCCCACAAGCCTCGCGAGCGCCTCGGCTATTCTTGCCACGCCCGCCGAATGCCTTGCCGTAAAGCGGCTTCTGAAGTCTATGATTTTGGAGAACATCAGGGTTATCTCTTCGATGGCGTCCAGATCAAGGGTGAGGTCGCCGATTATGCTCTCCAAACTCTCCTCATAATGGTTGTTTTTGAGGTCAAGCCAGATGTATTCTTTATTGATCATTTCGGCAACCGCGGCTGCAGCGCCGGGCTCGAAGCGTGAAGGTGTGTTCCTCTGTACTCTCGCCACAAGCTTCTTTCTAGCTTCCATCGTGTAGCCGTGAACGCCCATAAAGCTGCAAACATAGTCGGCAATATTGATATAATGGGCGCCCGTGGGCACGGGGTTTCCTTCAAAAAAGGCTCCGGCCCCGTCCTGCCACGGATGATGGTGATATTTAATTATATCGGCTATGCCGCTGAATGTGCTGAACATTTCGGCGAACTTGGCCCCGCGGAAGCCGTGGTCGTTTTCGCTGATTTCTTCGTTTTCGATTATAGCAAGCAGTTGGTCTGCCGACAGCGCGCCTATGTCGTGTATGAGGCCCGCGACGACAAGGTCTTTAAGTTCTTCCCGTTTTAGCTTAAGCTGCTCGCCCATTCTTAGCATGAAATAAGCAACCTGCCGGTGGTGGCCGGCAAGCTGGGGGGACATCATGTCCAGGGCGCCCGTCAGGGCGGACATAAGGCCGTACAAACTTGTCTTAATCATTGTTATCCTTGCAATGCGATTTGCTTAAGTAACGCGGTGTCGGGAAGCTCGTCTATATCCTTGGGAAGAGGCCTTAGCTCGAATATATCGTCGCTTGCGAGAACGGTCCCCGAGCCTTGAACCAATATATAGTATCTTCCTTTAAGATTCTTTATTACCTCGGTCGGGGCGGAGGCAGAAGGCGCTATGTTGCCCTCGGTGTCCTTCACGGGGTCGCAATAGAAGGAGCAAAGGTACCAATCCCTTACGCCGTTGTGCCCGTCGAAGGTCTTGCTGTATTCGCTGTTCATCATCGACCAATTGGGTATAACCTCGGTAATTACGCAATGCTGATTGAGCGCCATGGCGAGGTCGGCGGGCATAAAGGCGTGGAACAGGAAGCTTTCGTCAAATACATAGTATTCTACGGCGATATCCCTTGCCGCGAGGGCTTTAATGCACTCGTACATCGTGTAGCCTGTGTTGTTGTAAGGCAGGGGCTTGCCCGACCAGCGTACGGTAATATCCTTGGGGCCCATGCTTACGAGATCGCCGTTTTTGTTGTACATATTTGTCGAAAAGTAAGCGTCCAGCAGGGTGAATCTGTCGGGCAGCTTCTTCGAGATTATTTGCCCGTCGTCCGAAAGCTCGGTAAGAAGGAACAAAGCCGCGGTGGAAAGTTGCCCGCCCATCGAGTGTGATGCAACCCTTATTTCGTGGTCGCCTATCGAATCGGGAAGCATATTCATCGCCCTTATGTATTCGGCGGCAAAGTGCTCTGCCATGCAGTATTCGGACACAAATTCGGCGTAGGTGCCGTCCTCGTGCCTGTAACGCATATTGGCTACGGGATGGTCAATCGACCAGATTTTAGCCTCTATACGCAGGGGGTTGCTCTGCTCGGAGGCAAACCTGTTGTAGTGGTAAATGGCGACATTCCAGCCCTTATTCTGCCAGATGCGCGCCATGGGGACGTCGTCGCCCGTAAGCCCGAACTGCTCGGGTATGGCTACCGAGCTGTTAAGCGTGAATTTATCCTGGTAGTAATGCCCGTCGTCCAGCATGCCGTGAACAAAAATGATAGAAGGCTTGTCGGGATCCACCAAAGCGGCGCCTTCTTCGGAGTCGGCGGGGATAAGCTCGATTTTCTGCTTGGTTTCGTTCCATCTTGTCCAGAACAACCCCAGTTCAGCGGTGTCGGGGTACTTTTCGACATTGAGATAAACCTCTTTTGCGTAATCCACATATCCGTGGTCGCTGTAAAGGCTGTCGTGGGAAACCCTGCTTGCGCGCTTGGCGTATGTTTTGAAAGCTACGGACGCGCTGAAGACAACGGTAATTAAAAGTATAATTGCTGATAAAACTTTAATTCTCCTGCCCATTTTTTCCTCTAAAATGTATATAAATAAAAATTACTTATAAATATTAACATATCGTTATTAAAGAATCAAGATGGGTTGCTTTATTTTTACGCCAAAGCGTTAACGAATGGGATTGAAAGAGTATGGCAAATAAAGTAAAATATAAGAAAACATCAGGAGAGGGAAATGGAAGAGATATATAAGACCCCCGAGGATTCCTACACCGAACAGGTTCATATCGTGTTTTCGGAGGATATAAACGGCAACGGCAGGTTGTTCGGCGGCAAGCTAGTCGCCTGGATGGATGTTGTCGCCGCGGTTGTGGGCAGGCGGCACAGCGGCTGCGAGGTGACGACGGCGTCAATAGACAAAACAAGTTTCGCGGCGCCCGCGAGGCTAAACGACCTTATGATAATAACGGGCAAATTGGTGGAGGTAGGCAACACATCCATGAAGGTCGAAGTCACCGCCTATGTCGAAAACAAATGCCAGAGAAGCCTCATCAACAAGGCGCTGTTTGTAGTGGTCGCTCTGGACGAAAACGACAGGCCCACAAGGGTGCCCAGGCTGAGAATACCCGAAGGCGGCTTCGAGCCCGTAACGACTAAGGCTTGCCCCGTCAGAAAGGGCTAATACTTCGCAAAAATAATGCTTTTTAGGCAAGGCTTCGCCCGCAAAGGGGGGGGCTTTTATTTTAGAAGCCTTCCTTCCTTGTCCCTGAACTTTCCGAATATTATAACAAAAAAGTCTATTATGGCGCCGAAGCCCGCTAGCCCTGCCGTAAAGAGGTACAAAAGCCCGGTGCCTACCTTTCCCACATAGAATCTGTGTATGCCCAGCGCGCCGAAGAAGAAGCAAAGCAGGGCGGCGGTTACTTTAGATTTTTCCGACATAATTCCTCCACATAAATCAGTATATTTCAAAGACTACGCCTGTTGCGGCGAGTCGCCCGGCGGCGGGGCTTGCGGTATGTTAGCCTCGTTTGAGTTTTGCCCGCTGTTTTTTGGGGCGTTACCCGGCTTAGGCTGTACGGCGGCATCGTGCTTTGCCTCGGCGTCCGCCACCGCCTGATTCCTTTGGTCTATAATAGGCTTAATGCTTTTTTGGCGTATCAGATACACTATAAGAAGAAGCAGCGGCACGATAAAGGCTATAAACAGCACAAACAAGGGGTAAGTCGTGTCCTGTTTGAAAAGGTCAAGCGTCGCCGACCTTTGCATAAACGGCAGCATATTTACTACAAAAGCAAGCAGAGAAAGGGGATATACAAAGAACTTCTGGCTTTTGAAGTTTGTAACCTTGTACAGGAAGAAGCTTGCCATATAGCTGTAAATCGAAAGCTTAAGGATGGTACCCATAATCCACGCCAGAGCGTTGAAAACCTGCAGCCTTTGCAGCAGGTCTTCTCCGCCCACCTGCCTCGAATAGACATAGAAAGGGGCGTGCATAAGTTTCGCTACCCCCGAGCTAAGGAGCAGAATGGTCGAAATTACGATTATAAAAAAGGACACTCCGAAAACAGCCAGGCTTCTGAAGTAGGATTTATTCAGGCTATGCCCTCTCCTCAGGTATATCGAAAACACCACAAGGATGAGTATTTCGGAAAACCTTGCCGCCGTAAAGAAAGCTCCCTCGACGATGTCCATAGGCTTAGAGTCTTTAAGGATGGGCAGTATGTTAAACAGCTCCATATTATTGATGCCTACAACGCAGAAAACGAATATCGTAAGCAAAATATACGGCTCAATAAAGGTTGCGAGCCTTGCGATGGTGCCCGCGCCCGAAGTGGCAATATACATCGCGGGTATAATAACAAATAGCAGCACTATCCATTGGGGAGTTTCGACCAAGAGATATATTCGGGTATACATAGTCGCAATCAGCATACAGGCGGTATAGCAGCTGAAAGCAAAAAAGGTGTAGATTAAAGACACGAACTTGCCGCCTATCTTGCCCAATATAGCCTCGTTCATTTCGACAAAGTCGAAGTTAAGGAATTTGTTTTTCAGGATAAGAAACGGCGCGTTCAATGCTATTATAAACACTATTGAGCACAGCATAACTATCCACGCGTCCTGATTGGCGGGGCCCGTCCGCAATACGGGCATGAAACTGTACGGGAACATCAGCGCGCTACCCGCAATCATTAAGGCTAATTGGTTTTGGCATATGCTTGGATATTTGTTCATCTGGCGTTCACCCCGAATTTTTCTCTGGTCTCACCCGAGAAGACTATTTTGCTGTCGACTTTTACTGTTATATCGGCTTCGGCAAAGTACTTGTCGTCCCACTCCTCTTTAATGCTCTCCCAGAGGTCGTGTTTTTGCTGGACATGGAAGTGCATCCCGAAGCCGAAGATGTCGCTTTTGTATTCTCTCTGGATTTTGGCTATTGTGCTTTCTATTTCTTTTCGGAAGTGGTTGTTCGCGATGTTTTCCAGAATCTTTATATCTCTATACTGGCTGACATCGTATTCGGTTTCGTTTTCGGATACGGATAACTTTAGCTTAAGGTCTATGTTAATTTTTACTCTGCCGTTTTCGTAAGAGGTTTTTATTTTTGGCCTGGAGTTACTCAATTTGACGCCTATTTCTTTTTCGCCCACGGGAATACTTGTATGCGCCCCCTTGATGTCTTCTCTAAGCAGCGTATAGGTCATTGCTTCCCTTTCGCTAAGTAAACCCACGAGCTTGGCGCCTTTCATAACTCCCAATCCCTCAAAAACAAGCTCGGTCTTTTTGGGCTCGTCCTCCATGCCCGGGGTTTTATACGCGGCTTCTGTTTCTTTTGCCTCAACCACCGAAATCACGGGCTGCATGCCCTCGCAATAATATTCCCTTACAAACTTAAGAGTGTTTACGAAGGTGGTTGTAAGAACGGTATCCTGCCTTTTGCTCGCGATGTGATGGATATGTTCGCCGAGCCTTGCGCTTCCTCCCAGGTCGGCTTCAAAAATATCGGTTGGTTTCTCGTTTTTCACGACAAACAAATAGGGCCGCTCGTCGGCGATATGGTCGCGAACAAAAAAGTCCAGTATATCCAGGATGCCGTCTTCCCTTGCAAGCTCTTCGGAGAAAAACCTTACGCGGTTTTGGGAACCGAAGAATACCTTTTCTACCTTAACCTCGGTGTCCCTTACGGTTTCGCTGACTGTAGGCCCTTTGAAGTTTCGTATAATGCTCAAAGAACCTGACTGCCCGCCCGTGGCGGCGCCCGATTCGTTTGTGCCCGAAAGATGGACAATTTCGGCGGTTATGCTGTATATGCCTTCATCTGTTTTCTCATATAGGTATGCTATACCTATCGCAAGGTTTTTGGGCTCCTGCCTGCTCCAGCGCCCGCTCATGGTAGCCACGAGCATAATGATTATCATAACGACAATCCAAAGCCGTTTTTTAATCATAATATGCTCTCTCCCTTTTCGTTTTTGAGACGGCTTCGCCTTAGGTTATATTTGACTACGGTGCTCGGGCGGAATTCTATTTCCTTAAGCGGATACCGTATGAAGCTGTCTTTTACCTCCTCCTTGTTGAAGGTCGCGAGTATGGGTATGCCGAAAGCCTCAGTGGATACAAGCTGGGTAAGCATTATAACAATGCCGACCGAGATACCCAAGATGCCCATTATGGAGCCCAAAAACAGGAAAATGAACCTGTACACAATGCCAAACTCGTTCAGGTTGGTAACCGCGAGGCTTGCTACCGAAGCTATTGCGACGAATATAACGCTGGGCGCGCCGACTATGCCCGCGCGCATGGCGGTTTCGCCCAGCACCAAACCCCCTACAATCGTAATGGACGCGCCTATAATCTTCGGCATCCTTAGGCCTGCTTCCTTTAGCAGCTCGAACATAATTGCCAGGAAGAAAAGCTCTGACGCCTCCGTCAGCGGCGTGCCCTGCGTCGCTTGTATAAGTGTTATCAAGAAGGTAAAGGGGAGCATTTCCTGGTGGAAGGTAATAATGGCGACCGCGACGCCCGGGGTAAGGATGCTTAAGGCAAGCGCCAGGATTTTCAAAAACCTTGTGATGTTTGCCTGTATCGTCCTGCTGTAATATTCCTCCGAGGTATGAATGGTTTCTATAAACAGCTCGGGTATTGTGAGCACATGGGGGGTGCCGTCGCACATAATGGCTACTTTGCCGTTAAGAAGGCGCATCGCAACCACATCGGGCTTTTGCGAAAGCCCTATGCCCGAAAACAGGCTGAAGGGTTTTTCCTCGAGGTATTGCTCCAGGTAGCCCGTTTCCAGAATGGCGTCGGTGTTTATCTTTTTAAGTTTTTCCCTCACCTGATCCAGCACATCCCTGTTTACGATGTTGTCGAGGTAGGTCAAAACGATTACCGTGTTAGATTGCTTGCCTATTACTATTTTTTCAAATATAAGGTTGGTGGTTTTAAGCTTGCGCCTGAGCATAGACATATTTGTCCCTATGTTTTCGGTAAAGCCTTCTTTGGGCCCTCTGTTTACCTCCTCTCCCGGAGGAGTTTCGACGCCGCGCTTTTCAAACATTTTCACATCCATCGAGTAGACGGACTTGTTGTAGTAAACCACGGCGTTGCCGTCCAGTATGCTGGTTAATACCTTGTCGAAGGTATCCGCTTTAATAAAGGGAATTTTGAAAGTGAGGTTTACATCCCCGTTAAAGTCCTGAAGCTTAAGCGGCTTTATGATGTCGCGGTCGACAAGGTCTTTGTTGACCATGCCGTCAATATAAATAATGACGGCTTCTTCAAGTACCGTCTTGAACCTGTAAATCACGACATCGAAACTTTTCCCTAGCACTTCTTCTATCTGTTTTTCGAACCTGGCAGCCGAAGAGGCTATCTTTTTTGGCTTTGCTTCGGCGACAGCTTGCGTTTGCTCGTTCATCCTCATTAGTCTCCCGATTTTAGGGTATTACTTTTTTCCGATACCATTCACGGCAAAACCTATTTTTATAAAAAAGAACGCCGTAAAAATCCGTAAGGTTTTTTTTGTTAAATAATGTTATAATAAATATATCAATTCGAAACGGGGGGCTTTAATATGTCCAAGATAAAACAAATAAAAGCGTTGGAGATTCTCGATTCCAGAGGTTTTCCCACGGTAAGAGCAACGGTAGTGCTAAATAATGGCGCCTTCGGCACGGCTTCGGTACCTTCGGGGGCTTCGACGGGCACCTTCGAGGCGGTCGAGCTAAGGGACAACGACAGCCGCTTCGGCGGCAAGGGCGTCCAAAGGGCCGTTAACAATGTAAACACCGAAATCGCATCGGCCCTTATAGGCAAAGATGCCCGCGACCAGGAAGAACTCGATAACCTCATGCTAAAACTCGACGGCACGCCCAACAAGGCCAGGCTGGGGGCTAACGCAATTTTGTCGGTTTCGCTTGCTGTTGCGCGAGCGGCGGCAAACAGTGCGGGGCTTCCGCTGTACAGGTATCTGGGCGGGGATAACGCCGTTCGGCTTCCCGTGCCTATTTGCAATGTTATAAACGGCGGGCTTCACGCCTCCAACAATGTCGATGTCCAGGAATTTATGATCGCGCCCTCCGAAGCGCCAAGCTTTGGCGAAGGCATAAGATGGGCGGCGGAGGTGTTCCAAAAGCTCAAAAAGATCTTAAGCAAGAGGGGGCTTTCGACAGCGGTAGGTGACGAGGGCGGCTTCGCGCCAAACCTTGCCTCCAACGAAGAGGCCTTAGAACTTCTTGTCGAGGCAACCCGCGAGGCGGGTTACGAAGGCAAGATAAAGTTTGCTTTAGACGCCGCCTCCACCGACTGGAGGGAAGCCGACGGCGGCTACATTATGCCCAAATCTGGAAGGCGCTTCACCTCGGACACCCTAATAGATTATTGGAAGGATATGACCGACAGATTCCCCGTCGTATCCATAGAGGACGGGCTTAACGAAGAGGATTGGGACGGATGGATTAACCTCACAAAGGCCCTCGGTGGCGCGACGCAGTTGGTAGGGGACGACCTGTTTGTCACAAACCCCCTAAGGCTGCAAAAGGGCATCGAAATAGGCGCAGCCAACGCCATACTCATAAAGCCCAACCAGATAGGCACGCTTACCGAAACGGCGGAGGCGATAAGGCTTGCCAAAAAGCACGGCTACAACACGATTATGTCCCACCGCTCGGGTGAAACCGAGGACACGACCATCGCCGACCTCGCCGTTGCCTTCTCCACCGACCAGATAAAGACGGGCTCTCTCTCGCGCTCCGAACGCACTACCAAATTCAACCGCCTGCTCGAAATCGAAGCCGAACTCGAAGGCAAAGCAAGATATATGGGCTCTTACGCCTTCGCCAAAAAGAAACAGTAATCGGATAAACATATCAAAAAAGGCTGACATTTAAGTCAGCCTTTTTTGTTGGTCTGGGTGACAAGAATTGAACTTGCGACCTCCAGAACCCCATTCTGGCGCGCTACCAAACTGCGCCACACCCAGATATACGCGCTAAAGCGCGGTAGTTGTAGAAATTATTCTGCCTTTTGGAGATCCGAGAGCATCTTGGAGAGGCGGGCAACCTTGCGGGAGGCGGTGTTTTGCTTGTAAACGCCGTCGCTCTTGGCTTTGTCTATAACCGAAACAACTTCGGGCAGCATCTGCGTAGCCAGCTCTATGTTCTTTTCGGCTATGGCGGCCTCGTACTTCTTTACGATGTTCTTTACCCTGCTGCGCTTGGACTTATTGATTTCGCTCTCTTTGCGGGTAACGAGGATTCTCTTTTTTTGTTGCTTTATATTTGCCATAAGTGTCTCCTTACAGTTCTTGCGCCGGCCTACTAATATTATATTAAATTATCAGCCCTTTAGCGCCTACCTATTCTATCATATTATTAGAAGGTTTGCAATTATTTAGTACTACTTTTTTGAAATTAAGTAATAATAATTGCCGTGAGAGAATTCGCTAATATTCATATAGAAAACGCCGAATTATCGGTAGGGGCGCAGCGCCCCGAGGTGCTTTCTTTGCCCGGCGACAGGGTAACCGTCATTCGCAGTTTTTCGGGCGAGGGCGAGGTTTTTACCCTCGAACTTAACGAGCCGATGTTCGAAAACGAGGACATCAAGAAGGAGCTCGCCAAAGAAATCGCCAAAATACTTAAGGTCTTTTTCAAAAAGCATAAGATAACCAAAAAAGACCTTGTGCTTGCACTGGGCGTCGGCAACGAGGGCATGACGGCGGACGCGTTGGGAGCCAAAACCCTTAAGTATCTGGACATCACCGAGCAGTATCACAGCGCTGGGGTGGGCGACCGCAGCAAGGGCAGGCTCGCCGGCATCGCGGGCGGGGTAAGCGGGGTAACAGGGCTTGCATCCTTCGATGTGGCGTCGGGCGTTGTGTCTAAAGTAAACCCCAAAATAATTATCGCCATAGATACTTTGGCAAGCAAGCGGGCGCACAGGCTACAGCGCGTTGTCCAGGTAACCGATACGGGCCTTGTGCCGGGTTCGGGGGTGGATAACAGCAAGCAGGCTTTCACGAAAGAGAGCCTGGGCGTCCCTGTAGTCGCCATCGGCGTGCCCCTTGTAATCTACGCCAAAAACATCCTCGCCCCATATTCCCCCGCCGACTTAAAGCGCGCCGAGAGGGAACTTAACGGCCTTGTCGTGACCGTAAAAGAGATAGATATCTCGGTAGACGACTTCGCCAAAGTGATAGCAAAGGGCATAAACAGCGCCGTTCACGGCGGATTTTCGCTATAATATTAATATTGAAACCTATTTAATATAATTCAACTATTGAATTCGGCGCAAGTTTATTGTATTATATTACTATTGTAATTTTTTTTCAAAAGGAGAGCAAATAGAATGGCAGAATATCACATCGACAAAATCCGAAACATAGCTTTGATAGGGCATAGCGGCGAAGGCAAAACTTCGTTATTGGAGGCAATTCTGTTTGTGACCAAGGCTATAGACCGTCTGGGCAAGGTAGACGACGGCACTTCGGTTTCGGACTACGATCCCGAGGAAATCAGCAGAAAGATATCCATAAATCTGTCGCTCGGATATACATTCTATAAAGGCTACAAAATCAACATAATCGATGTGCCCGGATTCTTCGATTTCGAAGGCGAGATGGTTGCCGCCCTTACGGTTGCCGACGCGGCCATAGTGGTTACCAGCGCTTCGGGTTCGCTGTCCGTAGGCGCCGAGAAGGCAATAGATTACTGCCTCGAGAAAGGCAAGGCCATGTTCCTTTTCGTAAACGGCGTAAACAAAGAAAACTCCAGTTACTTCAACACGATAGACGCCTTCACGCAGAAGTACGGCAACAAGATACTGCCCATCGAGCTTCCCATAATGGAAGGCACCCAGATGAAGGGCTATGTGGATGTCCTCGAAGGCAAGGCTTTCGACACCGCCGGCAAAGAAACGGCAGTCCCCGCTAACCTCGCGGATAAGCTTGCCGAGTGCGAAGGCGCCCTTCTCGAGCTTGCCGCCGAGGCGGACGACTCGCTGCTCGAAAAATATTTCGAGGGCGAACCCTTAACGGCCGAAGAGCGCAAGAGAGGCCTCAAGATAAGGATAGAAAACGGCGAAGTCATCCCCGCCGTCGCGGGCGTTGTTGTGGGCAACCCCATACTCACCAAGCTTCTCGACAACATAATCGATCTCTGCCCCTCCCCCGACAGAGGCGCAAAGTTCGGCTACTCCAAAGAGGACGGCTCCCACGATGTAATGGTAGCCGGCGAAGACGGCAAGTTCGCCGCCAAGGTATTTAAGACCATAGTAGACCCCTTCGTGGGCAAGCTGCTCCTGTTCAAGCTTGTAAGGGGTAAGATAAGCGTTGGCGAGCAGGCTCTCAACGCCGACAAAGACGAAACCGAAAAGATTACCGCCCTGTACTGCCTGCGCGGCAAAAAGCAGGAAGCCGTCGACACCCTGTACGCTGGCGACATCGGCGCCTTTGCCAAGATGAACTACACCTCGACCAACGACACCCTCTGCAGCCCCGCCGAGTTCGTCAAGTTCGATTCCATAGATTTCCCCCAACCCGTCATTTCCTTCGCTGTATCGGCCATCGACAAGAACCAGGAAGAAAAGGTCATCGCCGGCTTCACCAAGCTGCTTGAAGAAGATGTCACCTTCCGCCTCGAGAAATCCGTCGAAACCAACGAAATGCTCATAAGCGGTATGGGAGAAATGCAAATAGAAATTCTCGCCAAGAAAGTCAAGAACAAGTACGGCGTAGACGCCGTTCTCACCGAACCCAGGATCGCCTACCACGAAACCATCCGCAAGACGGTTGAGGCCGAAGGCAAGCACAAGAAGCAAACGGGCGGCGCGGGACAGTTCGGCCAATGTATGATAAGGTTCGAGCCGGGCGCGGCGGACGGCGTATTCGAGTTTGTCGACGCCGTTGTAGGCGGCGCCATACCCAAGCAGTTCATACCCGCGGTCGAGAAGGGCCTCCGCGAAGCCATCAAGAAGGGCGTTCTCGCGGGCTACCCCATGTATAACCTTAAGTGCACGGTGTTCGACGGTAAGTACCACCCCGTAGACTCCAAGGAAATCGCCTTTATCTCCGCGGCTAAGCTCGCTTACGCCGACGGCTGCTCCAAGGCAAGCCCCGTTTTCCTGGAACCCATAATGTCCATGAAGGTTATCGTTCCCGAGAGCTACATGGGCGACATCATGGGCGACCTCAACAAGAGGCGCGGCCGCATCCTCGGTATGGAAACCGAAAACGGCAAGACCGTTATTAACGCCGAAGTCCCGCAGGCCGAAATCGGGCGTTACGCCACCGACCTTCGTTCTATGACGCAAGGCAGAGGCAAGTTTGCCGTAACCCTTGCCCGCTACGAAGAAGTGCCCGCCAACCTTGCGCCCAAGATAATAGAGGAAGCCAAGAAGCGCGTCGAAGCCGAGAAATAATAAAGCAAAAGGGCTGCCGAAAGGCAGCCCTTAATAATTGGTGAAGACCGCTCGGGGAAGGGGCTAAGTGCCCCGAGAAGAAGCGCGCCTAAACGAAGCATTGCGCTTCATGCGAGCCGGCCCGATCTTCGGTGTGCCGGCACCACTACATAAAAAAAGGGCCCTCCCGGCCCTTTTTTATTTTGTGTCTTTTTTACTTTCTCGCGACTCCCGTGTCCCTTGCGGCTTGGGCGACGGCTTCGGCAACAGCTTTGCCTACCCTGAGGTCGAAGGCGTTGGGTATGATGAAATCGGGGTTAAGCTCTTCCTCCGAAACAAGGGAGGCAATGGCGTGAGCGGCGGCGATCTTCATCTCATCGTTTATATCGGAGGCCCTTACATCCAGAGCGCCGCGGAAGACGCCGGGGAAGGCCAAAACATTGTTTATCTGGTTGGGGAAGTCGCTTCTGCCAGTGCCTACAACGGCGGCGCCGGCTTTCTTGGCGAGTTCGGGCATAATTTCGGGTATGGGGTTGGCCATGGCAAGCACTATGGCATCAGGAGCCATCGAGGCTACCATTTCTTCGGTTACGATACCCGGGGCGCTTACGCCGATAAAGATGTCTGCGCCTTTGAGAGCGTCGGCAAGCGAGCCTCTCTTTTTGCCGTAATTGGTGTAGGAGGCAACCTCGGCCTTATCGGGGGAAAGAGTTTGGTCACCTTCGCAGATAATGCCTTTGCGGTCGCACACGATTATGTCCTTAAGGCCAGTCTTTATGAGAAGCTTGGCGATGGCAACGCCGGCTGCGCCCGCGCCGCTCATAACCACAACGCAGTCCTTAAGGTCTTTTTTAACGATCTTGAGGGCGTTAATAAGTGCGGCAAGCGATACGATAGCCGTGCCGTGCTGGTCGTCGTGG
>DGDU01000021.1 GCA_002385605.1 Christensenella sp. UBA3944 | reverse complement strand
TCGTCTGTTCGGTTTTCAAGGTTCTTGCCGCTGCCCTGCGTCGGGCGACAGCCTTTATATAATATAACTTTCTGATTTTATTGTCAACCGTTTTTTACAACTTGTTGCAAAAAAAATCGTCGGTTATTTATATACGCATTTCTTGCAATTTTGTCGGCCATAATCTATAATGATTAAGTCCTGTACCCGTAGCTCAGTTGGATAGAGCATCAGACTCCGACTCTGAAGGCCGAAGGTTCGAATCCTTTCGGGTACACCAGAATCGCTAACCGAGTTGGGAATTACATAATATAATTTCACCAACAAATTGTCAACCGAAAATACTAATCTTAAACCTCAAAATTTGGTAAAACTAAAAATGTTGCCTACATATGGTGTAGGTGTTGTCAAAAGGGCACAAGAAAGATGAAAAAGAAAGTAGTGGTGGGCATGAGCGGCGGCGTAGACAGCTCGGTCGCCGCCCTATTGCTAAAGGAGCAGGGCTACGAGGTAATCGGGCTTTTTATGCTCAACTGGCGTGAGGAGGATCCCAATGGCGCTTGCACCGCCGAGGAGGATTACACCGATGTCCGCCGCGTCGCCGCCTTATTAGATATACCATATTATACTGTGGATTTCTCGCGCGAGTACCGGGAACGCGTTTTTTCTTATTTCCTGGACGAGTACAAAAAGGGCCGCACGCCCAATCCCGATGTGCTATGCAACCGCGAGATAAAGTTCGGGCCGTTCAAGGAGTTCGCCCTTAAGCTGGGCGCCGATTATGTCGCCACTGGCCACTACGCGGGTGTGCGCACCGAAAACGGGCAGCCCATACTCTACCGCGCCAAGGACGAAAACAAAGACCAAACTTATTTTCTTAACCAACTCACCGCCGAACAGCTTCATAATGTCCTCTTCCCCCTTTGCGAAATAGAAAAGCCCGAGGTAAGAAGGCTTGCCGCCGCCCACGGGCTTGCCACGGCAGAAAAAAAGGATTCTACGGGCATATGCTTTATCGGCGAACGCGACTTCCGCAAATTCCTCTCCGAATACCTGCCCATGAAAGAAGGCGACATCAAGACCCTCGACGGCAAAACTGTCGGCAGGCACAAGGGCGTATTCTACTATACCATAGGGCAGCGCAAGGGCTTCGGCCTTGGCGGGGGAGGCAACGGCGAGCCGTACTATGTTATAGATAAGGATGTATATAACAACATATTATATGTAAACCAGGGCGAGTGCCCCGAGCTCTACCGCGGCGAACTCATAGCCGAAAACTTCAACTTTATCGGCAGGGCAATCTCCGACGGCGAGCGCGTGCTTGCCCGCACCAGGCACAGGCAGGAGCTTCTGCCCGCGACCGCCTACCTGCTCGGCCAAAAAACCGTCCGCATCGTGTTCGACAAACCCGTGCGCGCCATCACCCCCGGGCAGTTTGCCGTAATATACAGCGGGAGGGACTGCCTAGGTGGCGGCGTAATCAAATAAAGCCTCTATTAATATCCATATATATAAGCATTGCAAAAAGCCTTCCGATATCGGAAGGCTTTAATATTTAACAAACCCTATCAGTGTATGTCAAGGGCGAAGATAATGCTGCCGAAGCCCTTCTTATATTCCTTGAAACCGTACTTGCGGTAGAAGTTTACGCCCTTTTCGTTGGATGCGGCAACCCCGAGATGCACGCCTTTCACGCCCAGCTCTTTAAGCCTTGCCACAAGGGCGTCCATAAGCTTTGTGCCCAGCCCTTTTCTTTGCCCCTCGGGTTTTATGTCTATATGCAGGTGGGCGGGGTACTTGCGGGAGACGGGGGTTATATAGAAGTATGTCACAAAGTGCATAAACCAGTGCTTGGGCGAAACCTTGCGAAGGGCGCCCATATAATAGCGCCTGAACTTCTTTTTATACTCCTTATAGTCCTTTGCGCAGAGTATATATCCTATCGCCTCGTCGTTGTCGTTTACGACGACAAAGCAGGTGTCGCTTTCGTGCAGCAGGTAATAATCGCAATACATATACCAGAGAGCCTTCTTGTAGTTAGGCTTCTCGAAGCCGTGTGATGTCACATAGCAGATATCCCTGCAATTATAAAAATCCTTGGGCTGATATGGTCTTACTTTCATAACCTTACTCCTATTTATATTTTAATGTTATAAGCCTGTCGGGCACATCGGGGCTTAATTCGCCCTCCAGCCCGTATATCTTTATAAAGATTTCGTTTAATTCCTCTTCGTTCCTTTTCATTTTTAGGAAGTTTTCTTTGGCGGATTCCGCGCTAACCTCGCCGAACCAGTCGGCGCGTGCGATCTCGACATTCTCCTTTACAAGCCGCTCTATTCTCGCCCTTTGCCCGTCCGATGGCTCTATGTACGGCAGATTCTTTATGTCCCCCACCTGACAGTTTATCGTGGGGTTCTGGGCGTTTAGGTACGCAGTCGCCACAACGCTGCAAAGAAAGCCCAGAATGACATAAATATCCCCTTCCTTTTTGGGGAATCCGCAGGAGCCGCCCACATCAAAAAGGCTTCCCGAGCTTAGCCTTGCCCCGAAATGGCCTTTGGAGGATACCAGCGTCCAGGTAACGCAGGGCTTAAAGTAATACGCTCTGGAGGGAAGGCGGTTGCCCGATTTAGAAAGCTCCTCCCTCGCATGTTTATCGAAGCGGATGGCGTATTCTATATTGCCGAACCATTTGCGGTACTGCCCGCCCTTGTTGTAGGGGGCGTAAACGCCGCCTTTGTTGTCGAAGTCCTCTGTGCTCACGGCGTCCGCAACCAGCTCGCCTGCGGGGACTTCGTTTATCTTTTTAAGGTACTTCTTATTGTTGCCGGTGGCAAGCCCTTGTCTTATCTCCAGCACATCCGCCAGCCTGCCCGAGCGGTAGTTGTCTATGAATCTTTGGCTTACCCAAAACATTATGCCGTTATACGGGGTGTTTTGGTATCTCGAGGCGTCAACCATGTATCTTTTGCCGCCGTTTATAAGGGCTTGATTGCTGTCCGCGCCCTTTTCTATCTTTATATAGCTTCCCTTTACTCCCTCTTTTTTTCCCGAAACCACAAAACAGGAGAGGTATACAACCGCCTCTTTGTAATCGTCGGCGGGAAGCATGGCAAGGTTCATTATGTCCGACGAGGAAAGTATCAGCCGCCTCAGCCCCCCGAACTGCCTTGTAAACATCCAGTTGAAGGGGCAAACGACGCCCATGTACCCGCCCTTATCCAGCATACCGAGGCATCTCGCTATAAACACGGCAAAGAGGTCAGCCTTATAGTCGGCAAAATGCTTTTTTATAAAGCCCAAAAGCCCCTTTCCGCAGTCCGACGAGGCAAGGTAGGGCGGATTCATTAATATAATATCATATTTTGAATTAAATATCGAAAGAGTTTTTAAGACGCCGCCATCAGCCCCGTCGGAGAAGGATTTTTGTATTTCCTCAACCTCTTTCTGAGGGAAGATTGACACCGTGCCCCGCTCCCCCAGCAGCAAAAGCCCCTCGTAAACACCCTTCCACTTCTTATAGTTTTCGATTGAGGAGGGCTCGAAGGATTTAAGTGTAACGATGTCAAAATCGGCGCCGAACTCTCTCTTAAGAAGAAACTTAGCAAGCTCCGAGGCCCTGCCGTCAATATCCAGCCCGATAAAATTGGTTGCCAGAAGCCCCTTAACCTCGCCCTCGCCGTACCCGAGCTTAAGGTACGCCTTTTTCATAAGGCGGGCGGCGGGGTAAATGAGGTTGCCCGTACCCGCGGCGGGGTCTAATATTCGAATCTCCCTTATATCCTTTTTACGCTTGCCGAAATCCTCTGGTCTCAGCCCGTCGGCGTAGGGCAAATCGAGGCTTATGCCGCACTCGTACAGATACCGCCCCAGCGAGTTTTGTATTATGTACTCGGCAAGGTGCGGGGGCGTAAACAGCTGCGTGACGGCGGGGATTTCTTCGGCGGAAATCCTCGCGTGCGACATCTTTTTCTTATTTAGGGCGGCGCGCTTGTCCTTATTGTACGCCTGAAAATAATGAGAAACGGAAAAAAAGGCGTCCTCGCGCCCTTCGCATTCCTTTATCGCCTCGCCTATGTAGTAGCGGTAAACGGCTTCCTCGCCTTTATGTCCCAGTTTTTCGGAGGCGGTTTGGTACAGGGTTTTGGCCTTTTTTCTTAAAGTCATCGTAAAACAAAAATAAGGCTGTCGCAAGACAGCCTCCATGGTGCAGCGGTATCTATTTATGCCTGGGAAATAGCTTCCTGGGGGCAGGTACCTTCGCAAATGCCGCAATCCAGACAGGTATCGGCATCGATCGCGTACTTGTCGTCGCAGGGGGCGATAGCTCCTACCGGGCAAGCGTCAGCGCATTCGCCGCAAGCAATACAAGTGTCCTTATTGATTTGGTATGCCATTTTATCTCTCCTTATGAAATGTTATGCTTTCTTTTTAAAAGCTATGAGTATTTTAGCACCGAACGGGCGATTTTGTCAATAGAAAAAGCCGACGGGCTCACTCTTTTTTGGCTAATCTTGCCCTTCCTTATCGGAGAAGGCTTCGTCCTCGATTTCGGCCTTGATATCGTCTATCAGCTGCTCTTTGTCGACGATGAGTTTGCATAGGGGGTAGTTCTTAATTTCGACGCCGCCGTCCTCGCCCTCGAATCTTATCTTAACCTGGCACCTTAAAAAATCCACGCCCACGGCCGTGCCCTTTCCTTCGGGGGTAGTCACCACCGAGCCTATCTTGGGCATCTTCTTGGCGGTTTCCTGATAGTATTCGTTTTCGTAGCGCAGGCAGCACATCAGCTTCCCGCAGTAGCCGCTAATCTTGTTGGGGCTAAGTGAAAGCCCTTGCAGCTTTGCCATCTTTATGCTCACCTTTTCGTAATCCTGCAGGAAGGTGGTGCAGCAGCACGGCCTGCCGCAGGGAGCAAGCGCTCCGCGCAGCTTGATATCCTCGCGCTCGTATATCTGCCTTAACTCTATGCGCAGGTGGAACACCGAGGCGAGCTCTTTTACCAATTCGCGGAAGTCTATGCGCGACTCCGCCGTAAAGTATATGATAACCTTGGCGCGGTCGAAGGTGTACTCGGCGTCCACGATCTTCATGGGAAGGTTGCGCGCGTTAACCTTCTCGACGGCTATGCCGATAATCCGCTCCCTCTCGGCGAGGTTTTTCTCGTGTTGCTCGATATCCTTGGGCGTCGCCTTGCGGATTACGGGCTTCAGGGGCTGGACGGTCTCGCTTTCCTTTACCTCTTTGTTGCCGAAAACGACTTTGCCGAACTCGACGCCGCGCGCCGTCTCGACGACGGCGTTATCGCCCTCTTTGAACTCTATACCGTTAGGGTCGAAATAATATATCTTTTGTCCTGTGCGGAACTTAATTCCCACTACTATTGCCATTTGTATTTAGCCTCCAATATTTCAAATAAGATTGTGTCCGCTATGCCCGCCGCCGAAACATAAGAGGCAAGCATCCTTCGGGCTTTGTTCAGGGAGAGAAGGGCCATTGCCGCCCCGCCGGGGCTGAAACCCTTACTTATCTCCCGTAAGTCATATTCACGGTTGTGCGCCGCCAGCGGATTCCCGCTTCCCGACACTATTCCCATTACATCGTAAAGTATAACCTCCAATATATCAAGCGTTGCGGGCAGGTTTTCTTTGGAAAACATCGCCTTTCCCGTAAAAAGTGGTATATCTTTGGAGGTTTTGCATTTTAAGAGGGTATCGAAGCAGGCCTCATACAGCGCGCTGTGCCCCTCGTCCGAGGCAAACAGGTAAGCCCTGTCGAACCTTCCGCCCGACAGCGCCGAGGCGGTCTCCGCCGTCCTGGCGGGGTACCCCTCGCCCACAAGCTCATCATAGATTTGCTTGGGCGAAAAGGAGGGAAGGTAAATCTTTTTGGCCCTCGAAACTATGGTGGGAAGCAGCATGCCCTGGCTTCCCGCGAGCAAAAATATAACCACGCTTTTGGGCGGCTCCTCGTAAATTTTAAGGAGCTTGTTCTGCACGGCGGGGTTTAGATTCTCAGCGTTATCTATAAAATACAGCTTGATGTCGCTTTCCCAGGGCTTAAGGTAAACATCGTCTATAAACTTTTCGATATCGTCTACCTTCACCTTTTCTTCCTTATTAAGGACCTTTATGTCGGGGTGGCTCTCCGCCCAGACCTTCTGGCAGACGCGGCACTCGCCGCAACCCTTTTCGCCGCAAAGTATGTTTTCGGCAAGCATTTTTATATAAATCTGCCTCACCGCGGTATCGGCGCCCAACACAAGGTAAGCGTGCGAGAGGTTGTCCCTTTCGCGGGTGACAAAACTTTTATATTCGCCGCTTTCCTTTATGAGCCTGTCGAGCATTAGGCTATTATCCCTCTTTCCTTAAGCGCCGCAATTATTTTTGCGTGAGTCTCCAGCTTGTCGGCGCTGGGTATTATAGGCACAAAACGGCTTTCCCTTGCCGCCATCTCCTTGAAACCCGAATAAACCTTGTCGTGAAACTCGCGGCTTTCGTTTTCGATGCGGTCGTTGGCCACGGTTTTGCCGTTTTGCTTGCGCCATGACATGGCGGGGTGCATATCTATAAAGATGGTGCAGTCGGGCATGCAGCCCGCAACCGCTTCCCTGTTTATATCCAAAACCTTCTCTACTCCTAAGCCTCTCGCGAAGCCCTGATAGGCAATGCTGCTGTCCAAAAACCTGTCGCAGATAACAATTTCCCCTCTCTCGAGAGCAGGCTTTATTACCTTTTCGATGTGGTCGGCGCGCGCCGAAGCAAAAAGGTACGCCTCGACCAAAGGCGAAATCTCAAACCCGCTGTTAAGGATAAGGCTCCTTACCGTTTCGGCGACCTCGGTGCCGCCCGGCTCCCTCGTGAAGATGGCGGGCTGTGATGTTTTTTCCAGATAATCCTTTAAGAGCCTGAGTTGGGTTGACTTCCCCACGCCTTCGCAGCCCTCGAATGTAATGAATTTACCGCGCACGGCAAACCTCCGTCACCGATAAACCCGCGTAAAGAAAGATTGGGCAATCAAATTCAAAAATATTAAATTTCCGAAAATCTATCTCTATCGGTATTTATCGCTCCAAGTTATCCCGCCAGTTTTTCGTCCGACAGGACTTCAATTTATGATACCACATAAACCCGCCCGTTATCAAGACCGAAAAGCATTTTGCCCTTAGACTGCAAAAAGGCGGCGTCACGCTCATCCAGCTCTTGCCCGGGAAGGTAAAGCGGCACACCCGGAGGATAATACCCTATTTCTCTGTATAACACCCTGCCAGCGGCGCCCCCCGCCGCGGCAAGCTCATAACTTGCTTTCAATAACAGTTTCCGAGGGGCTTTATAAATCGGAGGGGCTGTTGCCTCGTTATATTCCTTTAACCCCTTTATCTCCGAAAGCGCCCCGCCAAGCAAATGCAGCTTATCGGCGTTATACGGGTTAACGATAAACACCTCCTTGTTTTGGTAGCTCATTTCGGCGAAGATGCCCCGCCTCTCAAGCTCGGCGCAAACCTCGGCCCCGTCATACGGCGAAGCTATAACAAGCCTTGTCGGGTCGTCGGTTTTTACTACCTCATAAGGCGACGGCAAAGCCTTTGCGAACCCCGCGACCTTATCTATGACGCCGCGCCACAGCTTCCCGCCTTCCTCCGACATAACTGCCACGGCGGACTCTATGCTCAACATAACGGGGTAAGAGGGGCTGGTGGTATGTATCTCGCTGAGGGCAAATGCAGCCCTTTCGGCGTACTCTCTTTTACAATGCAGAAGCGCCCCGCCCGTCATCACGGGCATGGTCTTGTGCAACGAATGGATAACCAAATCGCCGTATCCGGTCGCCGAAACGGGCAATCTGTCACAAAAAGCAAAGTGCGAGCCGTGCGCGGCGTCTACTATAAGCGCCGCCCCGCAACTCTCGCAAAGCCCTTTTATATATTCCAGATCGAGGGTATTGCCGAAATAATCGGGAGAAGTCACGACCAAAGCCGAGGGCTTAATATCCCTCAAAGCGCCCTCAAGCCCTTCTATATCGTTCATGTAATATCCGCTTCCCGCGAACAGCCTCAGCCCCGAAAACACCGACTTATGGGCGCTGCCGAAAACCAAAACACATTCGCCCTCAAACACCGCCATAGCGGCGTGCAAGGCGGTTGTCGCGCCCGAAGTCACAAAGAAGGTTTGCTCCGCGCCGTAGGCTTCGGATACCAGCCTTTCGCTCTCCTGTATCACCCCGCCGCCGGCGAAAAGGTTGCCGCTGTAAGATAGCTCGGTAATATCCGTAAGCGAAATAACCCCGCAATGAGCGGGGGTATGAAACGAAGTATGATTCAAATATTTCTTTACGGCGTCGTTTAGAGGCGTTTTCATCTATGCCTTTGGTTTCATTGTGGGGAACAGGAGGACATCCCTTATGGAGTAGCTGTCCGTAAACAGCATAACCATACGGTCTATGCCTATCCCCAACCCGCCTGTGGGCGGCAGCCCGTATTCGAGAGCGTTTACATAGTCCTCGTCCATCATCTGGGCTTCCTCGTCGCCGGCGGCTCTCGCCTTAACCTGCTCCTCGAACCTTGCCTTCTGGTCGATGGGGTCGTTAAGCTCGCTGAATGCGTTGCCCATCTCGCGGGCGTAGATAAAGAACTCGAACCTTTCTACAAGCCTGGGGTCGGAGGGTTTGCGCTTCGCGAGGGGGCTTACCTCTACGGGGTAATCTATAACAAAGGTGGGCTGTATGAGGTGCTCTTCTATCTTCTGGTCGAAGATGGTATACATGGCGTTGCCCCAGCTCATGCCCTCGGGAATTTCTACCCCGATTGCCTCGGCTTTGGCGCGAATCTCTTCCATAGAGTGGGCGTAGAAGTCTATGCCCGTATGCTCTTTAATTAGGTCTGCCATCGTCACCCTGCGCCACTTGCCGCCTAGGCTTATGGGCGTGCCCTGATAGGTTATCTCGGTTGTGCCCAGAACTTCGTTGGCGCAGTACTTAAACAGCTCTTCGGTTATATCCATCATATCGTTGTAGTCGGCGTAGGCCTGGTACAACTCGATGCTTGTAAACTCGGGGTTGTGTTTTATGCTCATACCCTCGTTGCGGAACAGCCTTCCCATCTCGTACACCTTAAGGAAGCCGCCAACAATAAGCCTCTTGAGGTAAAGCTCCGGGGCTATCCTTAAATACATATCGATATCGAGGGTATTGTGGTGGGTTATAAACGGCCTGGCGTTGGCGCCGCCCAGAATGGTATTAAGTATGGGCGTTTCCACCTCGATAAAACCGAGGTTTTCCAGATACCTTCTTATCGCCGTTATAATCTTGGACCTCTTTATAAATGTATCCCTTACCTCGGGATTCATTATAAGGTCAAGGTAGCGCTGGCGGTAGCGCAGGTCGGTATCCTTAAGCCCGTGATATTTTTCGGGCAGGGGAAGCAGGGATTTGGTAAGGAGGATATAATCGTCCACCTTTACGCTCTTTTCGCCCTTGTGGGTGGTGAATACCTCGCCCTCTATGCCTATGATGTCGCCTATGTCCAGCTTCTTGAATTCCTCGTACTTCTCTTCGCCTATGGCGTCTATGCGGAAGTAAAGCTGTATGAGGCTTGTGCCGTCCTGAATGTGGCAAAAGCTTGCCTTGCCCATTATACGGCGGCTCATTATGCGCCCAGCTATGTGCACGATTTTGCCTTCGTAGGCGGGGTAATTGTTAAGGATATCCGCGGCGTCGGCGTCTTTATTGAATTTGGTTATGGCGAAGGGGTCTTTGCCCTCCGCCTTAAGCTTAGCGAGTTTTTCGCGGCGCACCGCAATAATTTCGTTGATGTCCTCTTCCTGTTCGACGATGTTTGTTCTAAGATCCTCAGCCATTTGTCAACCTATTTATTTGCTTATGTCAAGAATTTTAAACTGTAAGGAGCCGCCGGGCGTCTTGGAAATCACAACCTCGCCCTTAGACCTTCCGATAAGCGCCTTGCCGATGGGGCTTTGGTCGCTTATTTTGTTTTCGCTGCTGCTCGCCTCGTAGCTGCTAACTATCTGATACTTTATTTCCTCGTCGAATTCCATATCGAGGACGGTAACATAGTTGCCCACGGCGACAGTTTTGTTGTTAAGAAGGCTGACATCGATGGGGTATGCCTTGGCGAGAATTTCGGATAGTTTTGCGATTTCTATCTCAAGCTTTTCCTGAGCGTCTTTGGCGGCGCTGTACTCCGCGTTCTCGCTGAGATCGCCGAACTCTTTGGCGGCTTTAATGGCTTCCGAAACCTCGGTGCGCTTTACGGTTTCGAGATACCTCAGCTTTTGTGTGAGCTCGTCATACTTTTGTTGTGTCAGCGGTATGGTTTTTTCCATGTTTCCTCCTGCTCAAAAAGAGCTTGGTATATTATGGGTAATTAATTAGCTACAAATTATATTATACTATGCCGAAATTGTCAATACAATTTCGATTTTTCAAGCAGCCCCGCCTTTTGCAGGGCGACTATGATTGCCGTGCCTATCACTAAAATCGTACCCGATTGGGTGGCAAGCATAAGGGCGGCGTTTATCCAGTAGACCTCCTCAAACCCCATAAGGTACCACACCAGCGGAAGCATGAAGGCGTTAACGAGAATGGGCGGAAGCGCGCCGATGATACATTTTATGATAAGCTTTGCCGTTTTAGGCTTGGCCCCCGCGGGCGCGTCGGGAAGCGGTTTGATATCCGAGCTTTCAAGCTTCAGCTTTTTGCCTATAATCGCCGTAAGCAGCCCCGCGATAAGGGTCGCCAGCGAGCCGAACACAATATCCGCCCACCCGAAAGGCGAAAAGATATTCGCGAGCAGGCAGCCTATCGTAAGCCCTATTACAGATTCGGGAAACACGAGGGGCAGAAGGGTAAGCGCCTCGCCGATCCGAAACTGAAGCACCCCGTAAGAAATCGCTGGGATTGCAACAGTCGCCACATAATACACCACTCCGATTAAGGCGGCCCTTGTTATCGCTTTAGTAGAAAACTTCATGCTCAATCACGCCACATCACGCCTGTTAAACACCACAAACGACAGCGCGATCATGCCGCCGAAGTAGACTATCGCCAAAGGCATACTAATAAAGAAGTTACTTCCTGTGCTAATCCCCGAGCCCATGCCGAAAAAGCCGCTCCAGGCCACGGTGTTGGTAATCCAGAACCTGCCTATACCTATCAACGAGGCAATGGTCGCCGCGAAATTGAATGCGTAGGGAAACACAAACCCGAACACCCTCTTCTTCATAAGGGTGCCGAAGAAGAAGGCCATTATGCCGAACGCCAGCGAGCCGAGCAGCAAATCCAGCCAGGCAAGAAACAGCGGGAAGGATACGGGCGCCTTAAACACGCTCGAGGCGTTAAACACATAGTACATGGTATCCAGCGGGTCGTCGTAGGCAATATAGCTGAACGCCGTTATTAACACAAACACCGCCATAACAGCCGCGACGACTATGGTTAGCATGGCCAGAAGTTTTGCCAATGTCAGCTGATTTCTCGTTATGGGCTTCAGAAGCAGTATTTTCAGGGTCCCGTTCTGCATTTCGTTGGCGTATGCGCCCGAGCCGATTATCAGGGCGTACACCGAAAGCAAAAAGGCAAACACGCCAAGCATCATAGAGGCAAAGGATGTCGCGCTCTCGTCAATCAGCCCGCCTATGGCGAACACCGCCGAATCATAAAAATACAAATCCTGATTGTACAGCCCGTTATCGATTATATACTTATATACGGCTATCTGGCTCTTGCAGTTATAAATGCCGTCGGTGCCCGCAAGGAAGCCCATATAATAGGTAAAGCCCTTATCCTTTTTTTCTTTTTCCAGCTCTTTAAGCTGCGCCTTAAGCACATTTAGCTCGGCCTTTGCCTGCTCCTCGCTTATGTTTCTCTTGAAGGTTTCCCATATCGAAATATCCACCTCGGGCCCGTCGGTCTCGATCGCGCCTACCGTCAGGTCCTTAAATGAATTTAAAGCTATGGTAATTACGGCAAAGCCGAATATAAAAATAGCTATCATTATGAGAGCGGTCTTAAGGCTGAACATCTTTTTAAGTTCGCCCGCATACAGTTTTCCAAACATCTATCTGCCCTCCCCCGTAGCGTCTATAAAGACATCCTCGAGCCTTATCTCCTCTCTCGTGATGCCGTACACATTAAAGCCGCCCAGAACAAGCTCTTTGGTTATTACGGCAGTTTCGGCGGATGTCGTCGCGCGAAGCTCTTCCCCTATAACCTCGGCTTGGATTTCCAGCTTTTCTTTAAGCAAAGCGGCGGCTTCGGCGGGCCTGTCGACGCGGATAATTATCCTTGCCCCTCCCTTATACTCGCCCGCGGAAAGCTCGTCCATGCGCCTCTCGGCAATAATCTTTCCGTTGTTTATGATAATAACCCTGTCGCACATAAGCTGAAGCTCGCTTAGCTGATGGCTGGAAACAAGCATGCCTATCTTATATGTGTCGGCAAGGCGGCGAAGAAGCTCCCTTATATACTTGATTCCCGCGGGGTCTAAGCCGTTTGCGGGCTCGTCCAGAATAAGAAGTTTGGGCTTGCTAAGAAGCGCCTGCGCTATGCCCAGCCTTTGCTTCATGCCCAAAGAGTACTTCCTCACCTGGTCGCCCCTTCTGTCCCAAAGCCCGACCATCTTGAGCACATCCTCCACCCTCTGCGCGTCCAGCTCTTTTTTGGATACGGTGGAAAACCTCTCGTCAGAGGGATCTAACATTGTTTCCTTCGGGTGAAGCGAAACAAGGTAATTAAGGTTTTTAAGCCCCGACATATCGGGGTACATATCGGGGGTTTCTATGACGCCTCCCACATGCTTCATGGCGTTCACCCTGTCACGGGTAACCGAGTGCCCGCAGATAAACACCTCGCCGGCGGTGGGCCTGGCAAGCCCGGCAATCATCTTGATGGTAGTTGTCTTGCCCGCGCCGTTGGGCCCTATAAACCCGACAATCTCCCCCTCGTTCACCCGGAAGGACACATCGTTTACGGCAGTCAGCCCATCTTTGTGCCCTTTTCGCGGATAAACCTTCGTAAGGTTTTTAACTTCCAAAACAGCGGCCATTGTATCTCCTCTTATTAATTTTTGAGGCCATATCGCGCCAGAATATCCCGGCGCGATACAGCCTTTTTGATGCCTTAATTAAATAATGTTTATCTGGTTATTATTTATGCTATTTTGCTGATTGTTTTATACAGCAGGTCGGCGTTTTCGGGTATCAGGATAAGCTCCTTATCCTTAGCCGCCTCCAGCAGCACCTTTAGCCCCGTTTTCTCGGTTTCGTCGGCGCTTACCGAGGCGGCGAGGGGCAGGTCAAACGCCATGATGTCGGCTATCGCGCCCGAGAAGGCCAGCGAAAGCCCTGCGTTAACAAGCATGCGCTCCTCTTTGTTGTACTTCGAGGGGCTTACGACCTTGCCCTTAAGGTTGTTGTACAGCGACACCCTTCCGTCGGCGCCGGTTTGCAAGGTATACTTATCTGAAGTCCACCTTTCGACCTTCTTTGCCGCCCTGTCGATGACAATCCCCGCGAAGGCGCCGGCGTCTACCCCGCTTTCGGTTACGGCGGATAGAATCTCCTCGGCGGCGCGCAGCTTCTCCTGCAGGGCCGAAAGCTTGCGGTTGCTCTCTATAAGCTCGTTGTACGCCGAAGCCATTTCCTCAAGCGTTGTAAGCGAGTTGTTATACTTTACGACGGCCTTTTGCAGTATGCCCTCTAGTTCCTCGAGGGCAGCCATGTTCTGCTCGCGCTCGTTGTAATAGGATTCGTTGGCGTTAAGGCGGGCGATAATCTCGTCCACGGTGCTCTGCGCCTTGGCGAGGGCCTCCCTGTATTCCTCAACCTCTTTCTCCCTGCGGGCAAGCTCGTCGGGGGAGAAGGTAAGGGAGTCGAGGTCCGCCTTGCTGTTTATGCCCAGCACGGCGAAGCGTTCTTTGTAAGGCTTATATACGCCCTCGGACGCGAGGTTAAATGCCTCAACCTTGGCCCAGAGGCCGGCAAGCTCTTTATCCAGCTCGATAAGCCTTGCCTTGTATTTCTCTATCACCCTGCGCACGCCGGCAAGCCTGGTCTTTGCGATTTCTTTTTGCTCTTCGTTCTGCTCCCTTTCGTCAAGAAGCTTGTTGAGGGTTTCGGCAATAGATTTCACCACCACCTGCTTGTAGGTGTAACGGTTGTTCTTTATTTGCAAGGGGGTAATCCTGTTCTGTATTGCCGCCAGCTTGTCTACGGTATCCTGCCTTTGCTCTGCTATCTCGGCAAGTTTTATCTGCTTTTCTTCCAGCTCGCTTTCGGTGCGCTCCAGTTCTCTCTCGACTATCTGAAGCTTTACGAGCAAGTCCTCGGCGTTTTCGCCGTTAAGCACCGGCTGTATGGTTTCGTATTTTGCCACGATTTCCACAAGCTCTTTGTGCAGGGCGGCAAACCTCTCCTTTTCGGCGGGCAGTAACTCCTGCGAAAGCCTGTTGTAGGCGGATACGATGTTATTGTTGTTTTCCTGAAGCCTTCTCAGCTCGGCGTCAACCTGGTGGAAGTCGCTCAGGTTACGGATAATCTTAGTCGATTCCTCTGCCGCGGCAAGCGTCTTTGCGTAGAGGTCGGCAAGGGTTGCGGCGCCAAATTCGGCAAGTATGGCGTTTATGGCGTCCTGCTTCTGCTTCTTGGTCTCTTCGAGGGCGGCAAGGTATTGCTCGCTTATCGAAAGGTTGGAGTCATACTGCAGTATGAAGTTTGCCGCCTCGGCTATGCTCTGCCTGTCCTTTTCTATTTCGGCGGTAACTATGCCCAGCTGCTCCTCGAGAAGCCCCGTATCCTTTACGGGTATATCCTTCTTGACTGTCACAAAAGAGTCGCAAATGGGGCAACGGCTGCCGTACTCTATGGAGTCGGAGTAATCCTTAAGCCTGTTGAACCCTCTGTACTCGGCAAGCTTGTCGTTAAGGGCCTTTTGCTTAATCTCCAGCTTTTCGATATGAAGCTCTACTTCCTTCTTGCGCAGGGCGATGGCTTCCTTCTTCTGCCTGAAGGTGTCGTTTGTTGCTTTCAGCTTGGCTATCTTTTTGTCTACCGCCTTAATCTCGGCCTCGTGGGCGGCGGCTATGATGTGCTTTGCGTAAATGGATTGGGCGTAAAGTATAACGGCGTCCACGGCTTCCTTATGCGAAGCCTTGTCCTTGCGGATGGCGGCATCCAACTCCTTATACTTGGCCTGGAACTCCCTTATGCGCTCGGTCTGGGCGATATTCTGCTCGTACAGGGATATCTGCTCTTTCTCGTGCTTTGCTATGGAAGCCTCAAGCTCGGAAATTTCCTTGTTGATGCGGGCGATGCTCGCTTCCATTACGGCGCCGTCCTCGACGGTCTTTTTGTATTCGGCGGTGTTTTTGAGCTCGCCGCGGCGGGTCTCAAGCTCCATGCAGGCGTCCTTAAGCGCCTGATACTCGGTGTCAAGCGACTTCTTTTTTGCCTCAAGGTCCTGTATCTGCTTGGCGTTTGCCGAATAATAATGCTCTATTATCTCGTCTATCTTAAGCGCGTCGGGGTTCTTGGCGGTCTGCTGCAGAAGCTCTCTCAGCTGCTTATCGATTTCGACGGTTTTCTCGCTGTGGTAGATAAACTTCTGCTCGAGGGCTTTGGAGCTTTGCTCCCCTTCCTTTATCTTAGCCTCGAGGGCGTCCCTTTCGGCTTTCTTTGCGTCGTATTCGCGCTTTACTTGTTCGGCAATCTCGCGCTCGCCGTCGTAGCGCGTATAAATATCCCTTATCGCGGCGACCTCGCGGGCCCTTGCCAGAAACAAGGCGTTGCTGTCGACGGCAGCCTTCTTTTCCTTAAGCTTTTCGAGGTTGCCCGCCTCGAGGTTAAGCCTTCCGAGGTCCTCCTCGTACTGGCGCGCCCTCGCTATCGCGGCGTGCACGGCGGCTATGTCGTTTCTTATTGTGTCCACCTCTACCTTGTCGGCGGCAACAAGCGTCTGCTGTTCCTTCACGCTCTTGCGGGTAACGGGGGGTATGCCGTCTATATGGCCGTTTAACTTTCTTTCGCTGTCTTTAAGGATTTCTACTTTGGCGAGAATTTCCGCCGGGGAAGTAATTGCGTTTATAATGCCGGATATAAACTGCGCGCGGGACGCGGCGTCCTTTGTGAGGCTTTCGGCAGTCGCCTTGCGGTCGGCTATAAACAGCTTGTCAAACGCGCTTTTGCCCACCAGGAACTTATCGGCAAGGAATTTGTTTACTTCCTCTGTGCCCTGGGCTATCGTTTCGGTTTCGCTTATGTCTAAAAGCTCCGCTTCCTCTTTGGGGCCTCCTCCCTCGAGGACAAAATTTCTTACGATTGTATATTGTGCGTCGTCTATGGCGAATTTTAGCGTGGCCTGCGCGGGGAAGGCGATGCCACCGAAATCATCCTGCGCCCCGTAAAGGGCGAGGCCCAGAGCGTCTGCGAGCGATTGTCCCGCAACCTCAGATACCGTTATGCAGCCCGCAATCTTGCTGGTAAAGTCGATGCTTTTGCTTTGCCCGCCGATGTTCTTGTAAGCCAGATGGATTAATTTCATGCATTCCTCCCGATAGGTAATATGTTTGCTCTCCGCACCAAAATTATGTTGGCAACCGCATTGAATTATGCTATACTTATGTGGCAAAATGCTTCGGATATAGTCATTTCATTATACAACTATATACGCGATTTTGCAATAGTAATTTTTTAATTTAGGAGCTTCATATTTATGGGTTTTTGCGTACTTGGCAGCGATTTCATTAAAAACGGCTTCACGCCCGTGGACAATGTTTTTCTCGGCGGATATCTGCCTTCGGCAGATGCCACCGACATTAAGGTGTATTTTTACGGGCTTTATCTTGCCGCGAACGGCAGCCAGACCGACAACTCGATAGAAAAAGTAGCCCTCATGCTCAAGCTCACCGAAGAGCGCGTTCTCGCCGCTTTCAGATATTGGGAAGAGCAAGGCATCGTAAGCATTAGCAAAACCCACCCCGTAACCATCACCTACAACTCGGTAAAAACGCCTCTCACCCCCGTCGTGCGCTACAACGCCCGCGAATACTCGACCTTCGTCGAGGAGATGGCGAGGCTGTTCCCCCAAACCGTGCTCACGCCCAACGAGTTAGCCTCTTTCATAGAACTTATGCGCGCCTATAAAATGGAAATCAACGCCATGCTCATGATAGCAAGGTACTGCCTGGATGTCAAAGGCGTTGTGGGCGTGCCGTACATACTCGCCGTGGCGGATAACTGGGCAAAGCAGGGCATAACCACCGAAGCCGAAGTAAACGCCCATATTGCCGAATTAGAGCAAAACAGCGAGGATATCAGGATGATATTCAAAACCCTCGGGCTCCGCTCGCTTCCCACCATCGAGGACAGGCAGCTTTACCTCAAGTGGACAAAAGATTACGGCTACAATATGGACGCCATTCTTACCGCCTGCCGCTATTGTAAGCGCAAAGGCGGCATGCACAAGCTCGAAATGGTTATGGAAGAGCTGCGCAACGCCGGCGCCTATTCGGCGCAGGAGGTTGCCAATTACGCCGAAAACAAAGAAAAAACCAAAAAGCTCGCCCAGGACATCGTCACGGGCATCGGAAGCTTTTACGCAAATTACGATGTCGTCGTCGAAACCTATGTCATTCCGTGGCTTGCTAAGGGCTTCGAGGAAAATGCCCTGCGCGGCATATCGAGGTTTTGCTTCCTGCGCAATATCCGCACCTTGGACGCCGTAGACGACATAGTCGAGCGCTTTTATAAACTCGGGATTCTCACCGAAGAAGGCGTCGAGGCCTTCATCGCGAGGCAGCTTACCATAGACGCCTCTATAAAGGAAGTCCTTGCCGCCGCGGCCAGCGCCTCGCCCGTAAGCAACCGCGACCGCGAATTCTACCGCACCTTTGTCGAAGCCTGGGGCATGCCCCACGAAACCGTGCTTGTCGCAGCAAGGCACTCGGCGGGCAAATCCTTCCCGATGGCGGAAATCAACAGGCTGCTCGCCATGCTCAAAGAGCGCGGTATAACCGCCCCCGACGAAGCCCAAGGCTTCCTCTCTTCGCTCGGGCAGAAGAAAGAGCCGGCTGCCCCCCGCTCCGACTACCGCAAGCAAAACTATACAAGAGATCAGCTTGACTCTGTATTCGTCAATCCCGACGAGGTAGACCTCGACAACCTGGATGTGTAGCCATGAACAAATACGAGATAATCGCGCTTTCCCAAATCAAAAACAACCGCCTCGAGAACGAGCTCAGGTTCGAGCGCCTTATGGACGAGCTCCGCAAGGATAAGGCCTTTGCAGAGGCCGAGAGCGAGAGGGATACCATCCGCTTCAAGATCGCGAAATTGAGGTTCCAAAACGCAGATTTGGGTAGCCTTTACGACGATTTAGCCCTTGCGGAAAAAAGGCTGTTTTCCCGCCTTTCCGAACTTGGGTATACCGAGGGCGCCCTCACCCCCGCCTACAACTGTATGGAGTGCAAGGATACGGGATACGCAAACGGCAACCTGTGCAGATGCGTGCGCTCCCTGGCGTACACCCTCATAAAAGGCAACTGCTCCACCCTTGTCACCGAGCTTGACGATTTCGGCGCCATAGACTACTCTTTCATACCCGAAGCCGACCGCGCCCGCTACCGCGCGACCGCTAATATCCTCGCCAAATTCGCCGAGAAATTCCCCGACATAAAGTCCAGCATACTGCTTATAAGCGGCGAGCAGGGCACGGGCAAAACCTACCTGATGTCCGTACTGGCTAACGCGCTTATGAAGAAGTGCGCTGGGGTGCTTTTCTACAACGCCGTGCAGATTAACGAAATTTTCCTCAAATACCACTTGGCGCCCATAGAAGAAAAAGACGATATCTTCTCGCCTCTTGTCGAGGCGGACTTTCTGGTTATAGATGACCTCGGGGCCGAAAACTTCAGAAACAATGTCACCGAAACCTATCTTTACGAGCTTTTGGTGCTTCGCGATTCCAGGCTCACGGGCGTCACGACCAACCTTTCATCCCCACAAATCCTCTCCCGCTACGGCAGCCGTATTTCGTCCAGGCTGTTCTCCAAAAACGATTCCTTCGGCATAAATCTCGAGGGGCAGGACTTAAGGTTTATAAAGAGATAAATTCAAGGAAGAGACACCGACTTCCCGCCGTAGTGCAAATTTTTAGTAAAACATTTCGCCGTATTACTTGTATTTAATCTTAAAATAGTATATAGTATACTTAAAATATACAATATTGTATGTTAAAATTTAAGGAGGCCTTAATATGCCGGAACTAAAGTATGAGATCGTTGAAGCTTGCGGAGTTTTGAGCGAATCTAGCAGGGGCTGGACAAAAGAGCTGAATCTTATCAGCTGGAATGACAGGGAGGCAAGATTCGACCTTCGCGAATGGTCGCCCAACCGCGACAGAATGGGTAAGGGTATCACCCTCTCCAAAGAAGAAGCAAAAATGTTGAGGGACCTTCTCAACGAGGCTAAGCTGTAACGGTTAACGGGCCGCGGTTTCCGCGGTCCTTCGTTATCGTCTGACACCCAATCAAGCTCACAGTCCATTTCAATGGACTGTTTGCATTATATAAGGAGTTTGCGCATGGACGGCATACGCACAAGATGGTATAAGGACGCTTTCATTTATCAGATTTATCCGCGCAGCTTTTGCGACAGCAACGGCGACGGCGTAGGCGACATAAGGGGCATAATATCCAAGCTCGACTATCTTAAGGAGCTCGGGGTAAACGCCGTATGGCTTTCGCCCTGTTACAAGTCCCCCAACGACGACAACGGCTACGACATATCGGACTACCGCGACATAATGGACGAGTTCGGCACCCTTGAGGATTGGAAGGAGATGGTTGCCGGGATGCACGAACGGGGCATAAAGCTCATAATGGACCTTGTGGTAAACCACACTTCTGACGAGCACCCCTGGTTTATTGAATCCAGAAAAGGGAAAGATAACCCGTACAGGGATTATTATATTTGGCGCAAAGGCAAGGGCAAGGACGGCAAAAAGCCGCCAAACAACTGGACTTCGCGCTTCGGCGGCAGCGCCTGGGAATATGACGAAGCAAGCGGCGAGTGGTACCTGCACCTCTTCACCAAAAAGCAGCCCGACCTCAACTGGGATAACCCTAAGGTACGCAAAGAGGTACAGGACATCGTCCGTTACTGGCTCGACCTCGGGGTAGACGGCTTCCGCTGCGATGTCATAACTTACATAAGCAAGCGTGAGGGCTTACCCGACGGAAAGTTCAACATCGGCGCTGTGGGCGACGAGCACTTCACGCACGGTCCCAACATTCACAAATACCTAAACGAACTGTTCACCGAGGTGCTTTCCAAGTACGACTGCATGACTGTGGGCGAAGCTGCGGGCGTAACAATCGAACAGGCGCAGCTTTACACCGACGAGTCCCGCGGCGAGTTAGACACCGTGTTCATGTTCGAGCATGTCGAGGTAGACAGATATTTCCGGATGTTTCCCAAAAAGCTCTCGCTGCCCCGCCTAAAAGCCGTTTTCGCCAAGTGGCAGTTAGGGCTTAGGGACAAGGGCTGGAACAGCCTGTACTACGAAAACCACGACCAGCCGAGAAGCTTAAAGCGCTTCACGGGCGACTACGGCAACCTGCGCAAGGAAGCCGCCAAGATGCTCGCCATCTCGCTTTATATGCAGCAGGGCACGCCCTATGTGTATCAGGGGCAGGAAATCGGTATGACAAACTATCCCTTCAAGAGCCTCGACGAGCACAAGGATGTCGTCATCCGATATGTCCGCAAGGCTTTGGGCGTCTTCGAGCCCCTTCTCCGCAAGGTGGTTCTGAAGGTTATGAACATAAGGGGCAGGGACAACGCGCGCACCCCCATGCAGTGGTCCGCTCAGGAGAACGCCGGCTTTACAAGCGGCACGCCATGGATAAATGTCAACCCCAATTACAAGGAAATTAATGTCGAGGCCGAGCTTGCCGATCCCGACTCCATCCTTAACTTCTACAAAAAACTTATTGCATTCCGCAAAAATAATGATATAATCAAATACGGAAACTATAAAGAAAACTACGCTTCGCACAAAGACATATACTGCTACGAGCGTTGGTGGCACGGCGAAAAGCTGTTTGTGTTGTGCAACTTCAAGAATAAGCCCGTGGAGTTCAAGGCGACCAAAGACCTTGCCTACGAAACCTGCGAGCTCAAGCTTCACAACTACGGCTACGACCGCACCGCTCCCGAGGATATGGTACTAAGGCCCTACGAGGCGATGGTGTTTTTAATCAAATAAGGGCATTGTCGGAGGTATAAATGGCTTACTATTCTTACAACCCCTATCAGCCCGACGGCAACAAGATGAATATGGAGCAGCGCTCCCAATACGGGTACGCCCGCACCGAAAGCCGTCCGGTCCCCCAAAGGCTTGGCAAGTTTTCCAACGCCGTTACCACCACCCAATGGATAGGCACGATATTCCTTACCGCCATCCCCCTTGTCGGTCTGGTATGCCTTTTCTACTGGGCTTTCACCGACAGCACCAGCCCCAGCAAGGTTAACTACGCCCGCGCCCTGCTCATCCTTACCCTGATATTCGTAGTTATCCCCTTAATCGCGGGCATCATAGTCTGCTACATCATGTGGCCCGCCGTCGCCGCAAAGATAATGCCCATACTCGACCAGCTCAAAGGAATCGTAAAGCTGGGATAAATAAGGCGGCCGCTTGGCGGCATTTAAGATAATAGTTAATATCAAAGAGCGCCCGACAGGCGCTCTTTTGTTTGTCCCTGTTCGACAGTATTTATTACTACAATCGGTCGCCGCGAACCGGTTTGCCAAAACCCGACTCAATTAAATATTCAAAGAAACAGCCGCTTGTTAAGCGGCATGGCTTTCCTTTTGGCGAAAAACCGCCAATGTGCAACTTGTCAACTTAATATTATCTTTAGCCCATCCAGGACGGGTCCTGGGGGTTGGCTATAAACCTCATCGCCATCTCATACTCCGCCTGGTTTATATACCCTTCCTCAAGGGCAACCTCGGCGAGCACGGTAAAATTCGTGAGGGATACATTCTTAAGCCCCGCCGTTTCGAGGTTTTGCCTTCCTTTTTCCAGCCCATAGGTGAATATCGAGGCGATGCCGAGTACCTCGGCGCCTGCTTCCCTTAAGGCTTCGGCGGCTTCTATCGCCGAGCCGGCGGTGGAAATAAGATCCTCGACAACGACAACCTTTTTGCCCACGGGAGGCAAGCCCTCGATAAGGTTATTCCTGCCGTGCGCCTTCGCCGAGCTTCTCACATAGCCCATGGGAAGCCCTAAAATCTCGGAGGCTATCGCAGCGTGGGGGATGCCCGCCGTCGAGGTGCCCATAAGCGCCTCGCATCCGGGGTACTCCGCCTTTATCGTAAGGGCCAAAGCGTTTTCCAGCTTGCGCCTTACCTCGGGATAAGAAAGGGTAAGCCGGTTGTCGCAGTATACGGGCGACTTTATCCCGCTCGCCCAGGTGAAGGGCTCGCTCGGCCTTAAGAATACGGCCTTAACGGAAAGCAAGGCTTTGGCTATTTCGGCCGCTGTTTGTGTCCTGTCTACGCTCATATTTTTTCTCCTTTAGCCTATAAATTCTTTCATGCATCTTGTATACGCCTCGGCAGGGTCGGCGGCTCCCGTTATGCTTCTTCCCACAACTATGTAGGCGCTTCCCAGTTCTCTTGCCATGGCCGGGGTGGTTACACGCTTCTGGTCGTCCTTGCCGTCGCCCTCCATTCTAATGCCGGGAGTGACGCTTAAGAGCCCCAAACCCGCGATTATGGGGGCCTCAAGCGGCGAACAAACGCAACCGTCCAGCCCCGCTTCTTTTGTGTTTTGGGCGTAAGCCTTTACGGTGTCGGCAAGCGAGGCGCCTATCAACAGCTCTTTTCGCAGTATCTCCTCGCTTATGGAGGTAAGCTGAGTTACAGATATAAGCAAGGGGAGATTGCCCCGTGCTCCTTCCTCCAAGCCCCTCTTTGCGTACCTCATCATCTCGGTGCCGCCCGCGGCGTGCACATTGGTGATATCCACGCCCAAAGAGGCAAGGTTTTTCATTGCGCGGTAGACTGTGTTGGGTATGTCGTGCAGTTTAAGGTCTAAGAAAATCTTATACCCCTTTTCCTTAAGCTCTCTCACCATGCCGGGGCCTTCCTTGTAGAAAAGCTCCATCCCTACCTTAAGAAATGGCTTGATATCCCCGAACTTACCGAGGAAGCCGTACAGGGCTTCTTTTGAGCTGAAATCGCAGGCTATAATTACATCCCTATCCATTGTGGGCCCTCCCTATAATTTCTTTAAGCGAGCTTATGTTAAGCTCCTCCATTACCCGCGGAAGCGAGGCTATTATGTCGCGGCAGGCGTAAGGGTTAACAAGGTTGGCCGTGCCCACCATAACCGCCGCTGCCCCCGCGTACATCATCTCAATTACATCGTAAGCTGTCATAATGCCGCCCATGCCGACCACGGGTATGCCCACAGCTTTCTTTACCTGATACACCATTCTTAAGGCGACAGGGAAAACTCCGGGGCCGCTGTACCCGCCCGATACGGCGGAAAGTATGGGCTTTGCCGTCCTTAAGTCTATCCTCATGCCCACAAGGGTATTAATCAGGCTTACGGCGTCTGCGCCCGCCCCCTCGACGGCTTTTGCAAGCTCGGTTATATCGGTTACATTGGGGCTAAGCTTTACCATAACGGGCTTAGTTGAAGCCTTCTTTACTTCCCTTACAAGCTCGGCGGCAACCTTAGGGTCTGTGCCGAAAGCCATGCCTCCGTGCTTTACATTGGGGCAGCTTATGTTAAGCTCTATGGCAAAAACGCTGTCGGCGTTGTTAAATTCAGAGGCGGTTTGTACATAGTCATCGATTGCCGAGCCTCCGACATTTGCAATAACCTTCTTGCCGTAAACCCTGCCAAGCTTTGCAAGCTCTTCCGCGACAACCTTTTGCGCGCCGGGATTCTGAAGCCCTATCGAGTTAAGCAGCCCCGAGGGGCACTCGGCTATGCGCGGCAGGGGGTTGCCGTAGCGCGGCTCCAGAGTGGTGCCCTTAAGGCTTATAGAGCCTAAGCAGTTTATGTCGTAAAACTCGGCAAACTCGTAGCCGAAACCGAAAGTCCCGCTTGCCGGAATTACGGGGTTATCCAGTGTGTATCCCAAAAGGTTAACTCTTAAGTCCATCAGAAAATCACCTCATCCGCCCGAAACACGGGGCCTTCCTTGCAAACTCTCTTCGGCCCGCCCTTGGTCTTTATAGAGCAGCCCATGCACGCGCCGAAGCCGCAGCCCATGCGCGCCTCTAAAGATAGCTGCCCTTGTCTTGAATACTCGGCAAACGCCTTAAGCATCGGCAGAGGCCCGCAGGCGTAGTAGCGGTCAAATTCAAGATTGTAATACTTCAGAGCCTCCAAAGCGTTGCCTTTGTATCCCAAACTGCCGTTATCGGTAGAAAGGTAAACATTACCCAGCGCCTTGAATTCGTCTATGTAATACGCTTCTTCCTTGTCCCTGAAGGCAAGAAGTATATCGGGGGTTATGCCCATTGCGTTAAATTCTTTGGCGAGAAGGTACAGGGGCGCCGCGCCTATGCCGCCGCCAACAAGAAGGGGCTTTAGGCAAGCCGAGGTATCGAAGCCTTCCCCTATGCATACAAGGGCGTCTGTGGTATCTCCCTTTTTCCAGCCGGCCATCTCCCTCGTGCCGCCGCCTATGGCCTTATACAGGACGGTAATTCTTCCGCCCTCGCAATCGGCTATGCTGAAGGGGCGCTTAAGAAACCATCCCTTAACGGCGAGGTCGGCAAACTGCCCGCTCTTTACGGGAGGGATATCCCCGCTAAGTATCAGCTCGTAGGTGCGGGGGTTTAGCTGCCTGTTGGAGATTACTTCGAGGGTCGTGAGTTTCATTATACCTTACCCTATCGTTGAGATGCCTATGGTTATTTCCTCAAGGACATTGAGGAGTGCGTTAACGGTGTCAAGCGAGGTAAAGACGGGCACATTGTTTTCTACAGCCGTTCGGCGTATCATAACGCCGTCCCTTCTGACCTCAGGCTCGTCCTCACTTATGGTGTTAACCACATAGGTGATGTAGCCTTTGCGCAGCGATTCGGGGATCTCTTCGCTGCCCTGCGAAATCTTCTTCTTTACCTTGGTGCGTATGCCGTGAGCCTTTAGGAACTCGGCGGTGCCCTGCGTCGCCTCGATGTTAAAGCCGAGGTCGTAGAAGCGCCTTATAAGCGGCAGAGCCCTCTCCTTGTCGTGGTCGCTTATTGTGGCAAACACGGTGCCGTAATTCGCTACCCTAAGCCCGCTTGCGGATATCGCCTTGTAGATTGCCCTGTAGAAGTTGTCGTCGTAGCCTATCGCCTCGCCCGTAGATTTCATCTCGGGGGAAAGCACGGCGTCCAGCCCGCTTAACTTCGAGAAGGAGAAGGTGGGCGACTTTACAAACCACCTGCGCTTACGGGGAAGCACTCCCGTGTACCCTAACTCCTTAAGCTTTTTTCCGAGCATAACCTTTGTGGCTATGTTGGCTATGGGCGCGCCCGTAACTTTTGCGAGGAAGGGCACCGTGCGGCTGCTCCTCGGGTTAAGCTCTATTATGTAAACCCTGTCCATCGAGTCTATTACGAACTGGATGTTGAAGGGCCCTACTATGCCGCAGGCTAATGCAATCTTTTTGGTATAGTCGATTATCGTCTTTTGCACCCTGTCCGAAAGCGAGTAAGCGGGATAGACGCTCATAGAGTCGCCGCTGTGCACGCCCGCCTTTTCGATGTGCTCCATTATGCCGGGGATAAAGACATCCTCGCCGTCGCAAACGGCGTCGACCTCGCACTCCCTGCCTTCTATGTATTTATCGATTAGCACGGGGTGATTTTCGTTGAGCTTTACCGCCTCGTTAAGGTAAGTGCAGAGGGATTTCTCGTCGTAGACGATATGCATCATGCGCCCGCCCAAGACATACGAGGGGCGCACAAGCACGGGGTAGCCTATCGCCTTTGCCGCTGCCTTGCCGTCCTCCACATTGTATACGGACTCGCCCTTGGGCATGGGTATGCCTAAATTTTTTAGAAGCTCCTCAAACAGCTTTCTGTCCTCCGCCACGGCTATGCTCTTGCTGTCGGTGCCGAGAATATTGACGCCCGCGGCGAAGAGGTCGCCGGCGAGGTTAATCGCCGTCTGTCCGCCCAGTGCGACGATAACGCCCTTGGGGTTTTCGTAGTCGACGATGTTCATCACATCCTCGAAGGTTAAGGGCTCGAAGTACAGCTTGTCGCTAAGCGTGTAGTCGGTGGACACCGTTTCGGGGTTGTTGTTTATTATAATAGCCTCGTAGCCCGCCTCTTGTATAGCCCATACGGCGTGCACGGTAGAGTAATCGAACTCTATGCCCTGGCCTATCCTTATCGGCCCGCTGCCGAAGACTATTACCTTTTCTTTGTCGCCGAGCGGGGACTCGTTCTCGCTCTCGTAGGTCGAATACAGGTAGGATATGGGGGTGGGGAATTCGCCCGCGCAGGTGTCTATCCTCTTATAGACGGGGTAGATGCCGTTTTTCTTGCGCAGCCCGTATATTTTCTCGAAGGTTGTTTTCCAGCACTTGGCGATATATTCGTCGGAGAAACCCCGCCTTTTTGCCTCTTTGAGAACCTCGATATTGTTTTTGTTCTCTTTGATTACCTTCTCGTACTCGACTATCTTGGCTATCTTGTCCAGGAAGAACCTGTCTATCTTGGTGATGTTGTAAAGGTAGTCGATGGTTATTTCCCGCCTTAACGCCTCGGCGACGGCAAAAATGCGCTCGTCGGTGTTTTCGATAATGAGGTCTACAAGGTCGTGGTTACTTAGGTTAGTTAACCTCGGGATTTCGATGTGGCAAAGCCCCGTTTCCAGCGAGCGTATGGCCTTAAGGAACGCTTCCTCTACCGTCCTTCCGATGCTCATAACCTCGCCCGTCGCCTTCATCTGGGTGTTTAGCCTGCGGTTGGCGTCGGTGAACTTGTCGAAGGGGAAGCGGGGAACTTTGGCGACTACATAATCGACGGAGGGTTCGAACGCCGCCGAAGCCGTCGCAAGCTTTAGCTCGTGCAGCCTAAGGCCGCAGGCGATTTTCGCGGTTACCCTCGCGATGGGGTAGCCCGTAGCCTTGGAAGCTAAGGCGCTCGAGCGGCTAACCCTGGGGTTAACCTCGATTACATAGTATTCGAACGAGAACGGGTCGAGAGAAAACTGGATGTTGCAGCCGCCCTCTATCTTAAGCGCCCTTATTATGCGCAGAGCCGCGCTCCTGAGCATCTGGTACTCTTTGTTGGAGAGCGTCTGGCTGGGCGCCACCACCCACGAGTCGCCCGTATGCACGCCGACGGGGTCTACATTTTCCATACAGCAGATTGCTATCGCGGTGTCGCCGGCGTCGCGCATAACCTCGAACTCTATCTCCTTGAATCCCTTTATGGACTTTTCTATGAGGATTTGCGATACGGGTGAGAGCTTAAGCCCGTTTTTGGCAAGCTCTTTTAGTTCCTCGGGGTTGTCGGCGAAGCCGCCGCCCGTGCCGCCCAGAGTAAAGGCGGGGCGGACGATTATGGGATAGCCTATCTCCGCCGCCGACTTCAGCGCTTCCTCTACGGTGTTTGCCGTGTAAGATTGTAAGACGGGCTCTCCTATGCTTACGCAGAGGTCGCGGAAGAGCTGCCTGTCCTCTGCCTTGGCTATTGCCTCGTAGCTTGTGCCCAGCATTTCGACACCGCACTCTTCAAGCACGCCGCTTTTATATAGTTGCATACCGAGGTTTAAGCCCGTCTGCCCGCCCAGGCCGCAAAGTATGCCGTCGGGGCGCTCTTTGCGTATTATCTTAGACACATACTCGAGGTTAAGCGGTTCCATATACACTTTATCCGCCATCTTGGCGTCCGTCATTATGGTGGCGGGATTGCTGTTAACAAGCACCACCTCGTAGCCTTCCTCTTTGAGCGCGAGGCAGGCCTGTGTGCCGGCGTAGTCGAACTCCGCCGCCTGCCCTATTACTATCGGGCCGCTTCCTATGACCATTATTTTCTTAATATCTGTTCTCTTGGGCATTTCCGCTTCCTCCGCCTGCTCTCATCATGTCGATAAACCCTTGATATCCTTCCTCGGGTTCGAACTGCACGCCTATAACCTTGTTCTTCTCGTCCCTTACGCCTTCGATGTCGCCGTCGGTAAGGTTAATATGGCTTACCTCAAGCCCGGTGCCGGTTAGGCTGTCTCTTACTATTGCGTAAGAGTGGTTCTGGGCGGCGACCCCTACTTTGCCGTCGGAAAGGCTTTGTATGGGGTGGTTGCCGCCGTAGTGCCCGTGCTTCATCTTTACCGTTTTTGCGCCGTAGGCGAGGGCTATAAGCTGGCTGCCCATACCTACGCCGAATATCGGAAGTGTGCCCTTCATGCTTCTGATTAGTTCGATGGCGGGCTTGACATCCTCGGGGCTTCCCGGCCCGTTGGAGATAAACAAGCCGTCGGGGCGGTACCTCATTATTACGCTTTTGGGTGTGTCGTAAGGCACGACCACGACATTGCAGGCGCTTTCCTTCAGGCTGTTTATTACGCTGTGCTTAATGCCTGAATCGAGCGCCACCACCGTGTAGATGGGGTTTCGGGTGCGGGCGTACCATATCTTTTTGCAGGATACCTCGGCCACCCTGCTTTGGGGAAGTTTTGCGGCCTTAAGCTCGGCCACACAACCCTCGGGGTCTTCTGAAGCGTCGCAAATCATCGCTTTCATGGTGCCTTGCTCCCTAAGGATTACCGTTAGCTCCCTTGTGTCTATACCGCTTATCCCCGCTATTCCGTTATCCTCAAGTACCTCGCCCAAGGTCTTTGTAAACCTGAAGTTAGAGGGGGTGTCGTTGTACTCGCGGACTATAAGCCCCGAAATATGTATCCCCTTTGATTCGTAGTCCTCGTCCGTCAGCCCGTAATTCCCGATAAGGGGATAGGTCATTACAATCATCTTCCCGTGGTTGGCGGGGTCGGAAATAATCTCCTGATACCCGACAACCGAGGTGTTGAAGATGATTTCGGCGATACTTTTACCGCCGCTTCCCAGCCCCTGGCCGCGGAAAACTTTGCCGTTTTCCAGCACCAGCATCCTTTCTTTCATCGTGTCCTCCTGTTCTGTCATATATCACCTTGCCTACGGCGACCGTAAGCGAATTAAAACCGTAAAGTTTGCTGCCGAAGAAGGGGGAGTTTTTGCTCCTGCTTACAACCTCTACCGCCTCGTAAACATGCGGGTTTGAGATATCCAAAACGGCGAGGTCGGCAAGCCCGCCTTCCTTAATCTGCCCATACGGGATACCAAATCTTGTCGCGGGGTTTATCGTAACCCATTTTTGCATATCTTCGTATGCCGCGAGCCCCGTCTTGACAAGCCCCGTGAAAACAAGAGGCATAAGGGTTTCGAACCCTATTATGCCGTTGGGCGATTGATCGAAGGGCAGAGCCTTTTCCTCGGGGGAGTGCGGTGCGTGGTCGGTGGCTATCATATCCGCCGTGCCGTCGAGAAGCGCCGTCAAGGTTGCCTCCCTGTCGCGGGGGC
>DGDU01000022.1:726-9837 GCA_002385605.1 Christensenella sp. UBA3944 | reverse complement strand
CCGAATTGCTGGACTCGACATTCATCCTTATCTGGTCGCTCTTTTGCCATTCGCTGCCGTGCTGGAACATCGAGGCGGTTATCTGAAACCTCACGCTGCCGAAAAGGCTGGGCATTTCGTCTTTCAATTCTATGATAGACACGGCGCGGATGGTGCCTTGTTCTCCGCTTCCGTAGCCGCCCAGCTCGGTTTCGCTCCTTATCTGGGTGCCTATCTTAGCGAATGTCATATAAAAATGGGTGCCGATACTGAAAAGGCTGACATATTGCTCGAGGCCGCTTATCGTGTAGCCGTATTGCCCGCTGTAGCCCGAGCCGGGGTAAATGCCTCCGCTTACGGCAGCGTTCGCGGGTGGCTGGGCAGAGTTTTTGCCGGGCATAAAAGTAAACGCGACAACAAATATAAGAAGAGCCGCCGGTAACAATACATACAGGCCTTTTGCCTTGATACTAACCTTTTTCATCTTGCCACACCCTAGCGCTAAGGCGCTTAATTAATAGTTTGGTAAATTACAGATATACATAATTCACTTATTTATTCAATTATATTAAAAAATAGGTTACTAGTCAATGCCGAGTTTTTGCGCTGCGCAAAAAAAACTATCCTTTCGGGATAGCTTTTTTGACGGAAATATAGTCGCGCTGAGGTTACCTTAAATACCTTTTGCCTTTTTTGGCGCTCCTGCCGTAGGCGCGGAAGATGAGTATGGTACGCGATGAAAATTGACGAATAAAAAATTCAATATTATGAATAATCATTTGACTTTATGCATTATTATGAATATAATATATTCAAAACCAATGAGGGCGGAAACTATGGCTAAGGTTTTTGTGGACGGAAAAGAAGGGACTACGGGGCTTACGATTATGAGCTACCTCGCGAGCAGGGCGGATATCGAGATTGTATCCCTTCCCGAGGAACTCAGGAAAGACGCATCCGCCCGCAAGGACGCGATACAAAAAAGCGACATAACGATACTTTGCCTGCCCGACGAGGCGGCAAAGGAAGCGGTTGCCCTTGCCGCGGGCTCGGACGCGAAGATTATAGACGCCTCGACAGCGCACCGCACCGATGAGGGCTGGGCGTACGGCTTCCCCGAGCTTGGAAGCGAATTTGAGAGCGCCATAAAAAAATCCAAAAGGGTCGCCGTGCCGGGCTGCCACGCGAGCGGGGTTCTGGCGCTGATTTATCCCCTGATAAAGAAAGGGATACTGCCTGAGGATTATCCGCTGGTATGCACCTCGCTTACGGGCTACAGCGGAGGGGGAAAGAAGATGATTGCCGAGTATCAGGCAAAGGGCAACCCTCTTTTGGGAAGCCCCCGCTTATACGCCCTCACCCAAAACCATAAGCACCTTAAGGAAATAACCAAGGTCGCGGGGCTTGCCCGCCCGCCGCTGTTCTGCCCCGTCGTGGCCGATTTTTACAGCGGCATGGAAGTGTTTATCCCCCTTTATTCCGAGCTTCTGAATATACCCGTCACCCCCGATACCCTGTTTGATTTATACAAGGAGTATTACGGCGGGCAAAAGTTGATAAGGGTAACCAAATTAGGCGATTCGGGGTATGAATTGGGTGATTTTATAGCGGCGAACACCTTCGCGGACGGCAACGGTATGACTATAATAATCGGCGGGAACTGCGAGCGGCTTTTGCTTATAGCGGTATACGACAATCTGAGGAAGGGAGCCGCAGCCGCAGCGGTCGAGTGCCTCAATCTTATGACGGGAGAGCAAAAAGAAAAGGGACTGTAATATGGAAATCAAGTTTATAGAAAAAGGCGTGTGCGCGCCCATAGGCTTTAAAGCCAACGGCATACATTGCGGGATACGCCGCAACAAGGCAAAGTCCGACCTCGCGCTTATCGTGAGCGACACCCCGGCAAGCGCTGCCGCGGTTTATACCCAAAACCTTGTCAAGGGCGCCCCTATTATCGTCACTAAATCCAACATCGCCGACGGTAAAGCGCAGGCCATAATCTGCAACAGCGGTAACGCCAACACCTGCAACGCCGACGGCGTATATATCGCCGAAAGCATGTGCGCTTTGGCAGCCGGAAAGCTGAACATTTCTCCAAAGGATGTCATCGTGGCGTCCACGGGGGTTATCGGGCAGCCCCTGCCGCTTGCACCAATCGCTTCGGGCATGGAAAAGCTGGTTGAGGGGCTTGGAAACAACAGCAGGCTGGCCGCCGAGGCGATTATGACAACGGATACCATCGTTAAAGAGGTTGCCGTCGAGTTTGAGATTGACGGAAGGATTTGCCGCATGGGCGGCATAGCCAAGGGCTCGGGCATGATTCACCCCAACATGGCGACGATGCTTGCCTTCCTGACAACCGACGCCGCGATTACGCCCGAGCTGCTTCAGGAAGCCCTAAGCGAGGATGTAAAGTGCACCTATAATATGATAAGCGTCGACGGCGACACCTCGACAAATGATATGGCGGCAATTCTCGCTAACGGCAGGGCGGGAAACAAGATTATCTCGGATAAGGGCACAAATTATAAAACCTTTGTAAAGGCGCTTCGTAAGGTTAACACCGAGCTGTGCAAAAAGATTGCCGCGGACGGCGAAGGCGCGACAAAGCTTATAACCTGCTCGGTGGTGAACGCGAAAGACGCGGAATCCGCCCGCAAGGTGGCAAAGAGCGTGATAACAAGCAACCTTCTTAAAGCCGCCATGTTCGGGGCCGACGCCAACTGGGGCAGGGTGCTTTGCGCCATAGGCTACAGCGGTGCGGATGTCGACATAAGCGCGATAGATGTGTCCTTTGTTTCGCCCGCCGGGCGCGTAGCCGTGTGCAAAAACGGGGCAGGCGTGCCCTTCAGCGAAGAGCTTGCAAAAGAAATACTTAACGAGAAGGAAATCGTTATTTCGGTTAACCTTAACGGCGGAAGCTACGGCGCCGACGCGTGGGGTTGCGACCTTACCTACGATTATGTAAAGATTAACGGCGATTACAGGACTTGAGGGAGAGAAGATGGACGGGATATCCAACGAAAGCAAGGCGGCAATACTTGCCGAGGCCCTGCCTTATATACAGCGCTACAACGGCTCGATAGTAGTTATTAAGTACGGCGGAAACGCAATGATAAACCCCGAGCTGAAAGATTCGGTTATGCAGGATGTCGTATTGCTTACGCAGGTTGGCATAAAGGTCGTGCTGGTGCACGGCGGCGGCCCCGAGATAAACGACACCCTGAGCAAAATGAATATAAAAAGCACCTTCGTTAACGGCCTGAGGCAGACCGACGAGCAGACGATGGCGGTGGTGCAGATGGTGCTCGCGGGCAAGGTGAACAAAGACCTTGTTAACCTTATAGGCAACACGGGCGGCAAGGCTTTGGGGCTGTCGGGTATAGACGGGCACATGATAGAGGCAAGAAAGATAAACGAGGTTCTGGGCTACGCCGGCGAGATAGTCAGCGTAGACGCCACCCCCATCCTTAACGCCTTCGGGGCGGGCTATATACCCGTTATCGCGACCATCGGCTATGACAAGGAAGGAAAAGTTTATAACATTAACGCCGACGACGCCGCTTCGGCGATAGCCGCGAAGCTGGAGGCCGCCTGCCTTATATTTTTAACCGATATAAAGGGCATAATGAAAGACCCTAAGGACGAAACCTCCCTGATACCCGAAATGACCGCGGAAACCGCCGAAAAACTTATCTCCGAGGGCGTGATAAAGGACGGCATGATACCCAAGGCCCGCTGCTGCATAGAGGCGATAAAGAAAGGGGTAAAAAAGGTGTTTATCATAGACGGAAGGGTGCCCCATTCGCTGCTTATCGAAATGCTGAGCGACAAGGGTATCGGCACCATGTTCAAATAGGCTTCGGAGAGCATAAGATGCAGGGGCTAAGCCCGCGGTACAGCAAGCAAAATTTACCATCGGATTGACATTGACATTTTAATAGCTTCGGTATAAACTTATGGCAATTACAAAGCGGAGAATATAAAGCAAAACTTCGGCTTTGAGATAATAAAATAGTAAAATTCGCTCCAAAAAGAGTGGTTTTATAACATATAATTACAAAAACATTTACTTATTTTTGTCGATATGTTATACTTTACGTTAGCCGTATTTACTAATCGGAGGTCTACTTGAATTTTTCTATTCTGGACAACATAGACATCGCCGCGTTTGTCATAGATATCGATACCTACGACCTTATCTATGTCAACAAGTTCGGCATGGACATCGCCCAAGAAGAAAAATTTAATAATTCGCAATACCCGAGGTGCTACGAGTATATCTACGGCAAAACGGCTCCCTGCGAGTTTTGCAACAACAAGCAGCTTCTAGAAAAAGCCAGCAGCACCATCCGCGAGCATTACAACGAAAAGAAGGACGCCTACTGCTATGTGCTGGATAAGCTCGTAATGCACGAGGGGCGCCCCGTTAAGCTTTCGCTTTTTATAGATTTTAAGGATGTAGACAGCAGCTTCCAGAACATCTTAAGCAGCCTTCAGGCCGAGCAAAACCTTATTAAATGCGTAAAGGTGCTTACCTCGGCGGAAGATATAAACGCCTCGATAAATTCGGTACTTTCGGACATACTGGAATATTACCTTGCCGACAGGGTTTACATCTGCGAGATAGACTGGGAAACGGGCATTGTTTCCAACACCTTTGAGGCTTGCGGCGACGGCATACCCCCGAGGATAAGCCAAAACGGCGAGATACCCATCGGGCTTATGGATTTCTGGCTTGCCAAGTTCAAACAGGATAAATATATCTTTATAGGCTCCAAAGAAGATATTCAGGACAACCACACGGCGTACTTCTTAAGGGAGCACAACCTCGATTCGCTGCTTGCCATACCCTTTTATTATAACGACACATTGTTCGGGTTTATCGCGGTAGAAAACGCCCGTAAGCACAACGCGGGAATAAAATACCTTAGAAACCTTGCTTACTTTATCTCCAACGAGATGCTTAAGCACCGCATCAACCAAAAGAACGAATACTTAAGCTACCACGACACACTCACGGGGCTTTATAACCGCAATTACTACAATGTTTTCCGCTCCGATTTCAAAAAGCGCAAGCCCAAAAACACAGGCGTTATATTTGTCGATGTAAACGAGTTAAAATACATTAACGACACCTACGGGCACGAGTGCGGCGACAAAGAGCTTATACATGTAGCCAATGTTATTAAGAAAAACTTCCCGAACGACAACATCTTCCGCATAAGCGGCGACGAGTTTATTGTCATTTGCGAGGATACGACGCAGGAGAATTTCTTAAAGCGCATAGAGTCTATGATGGCCGACTTCCTGACCGACGAGCAGGAAACGGTAACCTGCGGCTCCTTCTGGACAGAAAGCTATATAGACCTCGATATGGCCATAAACAAGGCCGACGAGCTTCTTTATGTTAACAAGCAGGAGTACCGCAAGGCGAGAAGCGGAGGCAAAGAGCGCCACCCGCACATGCTGCAGCAGCTTATACAGGACATCAAAGACGGCAAGTACATGGTATACCTGCAGCCCATATCCCATTCCACCGACGAAAGCGTATACTACGCCGAGGCGCTGATCCGTTATCAGGACGGCAACAATGTTATTTCGCCCTCCCACTTCATACCCATCCTGGAGAAGGGCTATATCATTTCCAACATAGATTACTTTGTGCTTGAGGAAGTCTGCAAGAAGCTGAAGGACTGGTCGGACAACGGCAAGAAGGATATGCGTATCGCGATAAACTTCTCTAAGATTACCCTTATGGAAGAGGGCTTCTTCGAGAAGGCCGTTTCGATTTGCCGAAAGTACGATGTCGATGTGAGAAAGCTGGTGTTCGAGATGCCCGAAACCACCGACACCTTAGACCGCCCCCAAATGAACGCCCTTGTGCAAAAACTTTGCGCGGCGGGGTTCGGCGTGGCTCTGGACGACTTCGGCAAAAAATATTCTTCCATCGATATGCTTATGTCCATAGATATGGACACCTTAAAGCTCGACCGCAATATAATTTCGCAGATTACCACGAGCGAGAAAAACAGGATAATCGTGCAGCACATTATAGATATCGCCCACAACATCGGCATGAAGTGCATAGCCGAAGGCGTCGAAACCAAGGAGCAGCAAAGGCTTCTTAAGGAAATGCGCTGCGACTACATTCAGGGCTATGTATTGGGCAAGCCCATCGCGATATCCGAGTTCGAAAAGACCTACCTTAAGTAATTATTTTTCTTTCTCCCCCCTTAATTGAGATTTTTTGGATAAAAGGGCTGTTGTCGGGCCCCTTTTATATGATATACTAATTGTATATTATTCGGGAGCGAAGATATGCCGAAAGACTATGCTTCAATTTTTATTATAGGCGCGGTAATTGCGCTTGCCATTATCGCCATGAGCCTGTTTTACCTGCTGAGAGCGGTAAAAAGGGCCAAAGAAATAGGTATCTCCAAAGACAAAATCAAGACCGCGATAACCTCGAGCGCTTTGTTTTCGATAGTGCCGTCTATACCCATCGTCATAGGCGTGGGCATTATGATGAGCTTTCTGGGTCTTGCCATACCCTGGATTCGCCTTACGGTTATAGGCGCCCTGCAATATGAGATTATCGCCATGGACCAGGTGGAAATCACCAAAATGGCGGTTATTACAGAGCCGATGGTGGCGACAGCGCTTATCATTATGACGATAAGTATCGTTTCGGGGCCGCTGTTTAACCTGTTTTTCTACGAGAAATTCAAAAATAAGCTCGTCGACCTTCAAAACAACAACAAGCGCCTGCTGGATACAATTACCGGCTCGCTTCTTGGCGGCATACTCGCGGGGCTTGCCTCTTATATTATCGCCGCCGCGATTTTTGCGCCAAAGGCAACACCCAATCCCGACGCCGTGACCGTTACGGCAAACGGGTATATAACGCTTATTACCCTCGCAATCTCGATGGCCGTAATGCTTTTTTGCGGGCTGCTTATAAAGCTGTTTAAGTGGAAGTGGCTGGAAAACTACGCCCTGCCTATTACCATAATCGTTTCGATAGCGGCGGCGTACGGCTTAAGCTTCGTACCGGCGTTCGCTTAATTTAAGGAGGCGCAAAATGGAAGAAAAGAACGACATAAATGTACACAATAACGATTTCTTTAAGTCCCAGCACCGCTACGGGCGTATATTCACGGCGATTTGCCTTTTTGTTATAGCCATGGTGCCCGTTATATATTGCCTTTCGGCCGGCGTTATGCCCGAGTGGAAGCTGATACTTTCGAGCTGGAGCTTTATTTTAAGCTACCTTGCCATAGGGCTTATAGAGGCAATAAGCTTTGCCCCCCTGTTGGGTGTCGGCGGGCAGTATATGTCCTTTATTACGGGCAATGTAAGCAACCTTAAGCTCCCCTGCGCCCTTAACGCCCAAAATATCCTTAAGATAAAGGAAGGCACCGAAGAAAGCGAGATAATTACAACCATAGCCGTCGCGGTTTCGTCTATCGTTACCACAATAATTATCGCCATAGGGCTTATACCCCTTGCCATATTCGGCGGCGATATCGTAAAGGTTCTGGAGCCCGTAACCCCCTATGTCATCCCCGCGATTTTCGGCGGGCTGGGCATAGTGCTTCTTTCAAAATACTTCAAGCTGACCATTATCCCCCTCGCAATCCTTCTTGTGGTCTGTATTGTTACCTTCAGCCTGGGTATGGACCTCGGGCAATCCACAATGCTTACCGTGGGAATGGTTGTATCGCTTATTACGGGATTTATAATGTACAGGATAAGCAGGAAGAAAGAGGCGAAGAAAGCCGGGTAAATTAGCCCGCGCTTCGTGATGAAGTCTACGCCCGTGAAGAGCAAGCTTCGTTTGCGTGAAGAGCGGGTTTCGCCCAAATCAAGGATAGTTTAATTAAATAATGAGTAAGAGGTTAAGGGTTGCCCTTAAACTCTTTTGTTATATTGAAGAGTTTTGCGAAGGGCATTGCCGGCGCTTGCATAAAGCAATTTGCGGCCGAATACGATTTATATTGCGTTAGCCGCAAACGCTATATGATAAGGGCAACACATACCGATCGGCAGCCGCCCGCCAACAAATGTTACCGCCCGATAGATTCGGGCGAGTATCGAACTAAAAAACCGAAAAGATAAGGCGAAGCCGCTAACCTTCAAAGATAATCGCCCCGAACTTTTAAGCAAAGCGCCAGCGGCGCAAGGCGCATAAAAAAACCTCCCCGAAGGGAGGCTTTTTTGCGTTGTTTGAGGTTATTACGGGGTGCCTATCTCAATGAAGGACGGGGTGCTTATAACCTGTACGCTTTCCAACGCGCGCTGGCTGGCGGGATCATCATCCGGGTTGGTGGCCTGATATTCGGCGTTGGGAACTATGTAGTACAGGCTGTCGGGCTCGGCTATGAAGCCTTCGGAGCCCTCGGCAAGCTCTTGGTCGGGATCGTACCACCATTGTGTGTTACCGAAGTTTACCGCTACGGCACCCTCGAAAGCAGTCCTGGAAAGCTTGTAGAGCTTAAAGCTCTTTATGAGGTTTACGCCCGAAGGAATGGTTGCGTCTACATTGCCGCTTATGGTGAAGGATACTATCTCGTAATTCTCGAAGGAGGCAACGGGCGCGCCCACTTGCAGGTCGTATTCGCAGATCTTTCTCGCGCTGGTGGACGGGACTATCTCTATCTTAAGAGGATCGACACGTTCGGTAATCTTCGCCGCAAATTCTACACTTATGCTGCTTGCGGGTGTTCCGCTTGCGGCAGCCAGCTTATAGTTGCTGTTTACCGCCGCGCTGGTAAGGGTGAAGGTTACGGTAATCTTCGTCGCTGTCGTGACATAGATAGAGTTATACTTCTTCTGTCCTACGGTCCAGTAAATGGTTTCGCCGGGTACGGTATCGGACATAATGTAATGCGCATCTTTGAGGAACGGTCCGGTGTAGTCGTTAGTGCCGTCGTAGACCTTCGTGATAGCGTTCGCTGTGTTTTGCGTAATGGTGATTATCTTGTGGGTGATGCTGCCATGCGTGGTCTCGTTTGTAAGCTCGTAGTTGAAGGCTCTGGGTCCGGTGAGCTCAAACTTAATGGTTATCTCGTCTCCCACATTGACTACGGCCCTGTTGTCGGTGTCTATATACAGACCGTTGAACTGTAC
>DGDU01000022.1:0-483 GCA_002385605.1 Christensenella sp. UBA3944 | reverse complement strand
TGGTTATCTCGACATAGCTTTTCTTAAGCTTTATGTCGTAGTTGTGTGTTACAACCGCGCCGTCCTGGTCTGCAATAGCTATCGAGTTTCCGAACTGCAGGCTGTGTACGCCTACTATTTCGGACAGAGAGGTAAGGGTGCCCGCCGCTATTTGGTCGCCCGCCGCAAGCAGGTTAGCTATGCCCTCGATGTTCGCGATATTGAGGACATACTTCTCGCCGTTGTAAACCATTGTAGCGGTGTCGTTCTCGAAGCCGGGGTCTATGGTGATGGCGAGCTTGGAGATTTTGCCGTAGACGGGGGCAATGCAGTAGTTGTGGGCATGGTAGCCGCCAAGATAGAGGTTGATCTTCTTGTTGTCGCCGAAATGCTTGTCCTCATAGGCGCCCGTTACATTTACATCGTCGCCGTCCTCGATGCCAGACGGGGTGATGGTGCTTATTATATCCGTTGTGCCGTCGTAGGGCTTGTTGAGGTTGAGGG
>DGDU01000019.1 GCA_002385605.1 Christensenella sp. UBA3944 | reverse complement strand
TGCCCTTCATGCGGGATGTAATAGACACACCCGACCCCCAAAACATCGGCTACAAGCTCATATTCCTCGCCGCGGGCATAATCGCTTTTGTCGGGCTTACCGCGCTTGCCTATCAAAAATCCGCCCGCTCGTTTGAAAAACAGGATCTGTAAACCAAGCGGTTTGTGGATTTCGGGCTAAAACCGCCAATTTGAGCCGCAAAGGGCGATTGAGAGGAAATTTAATTGCAATAATATAAGCGTTGTGGTATCCTATTAATTGAATTTTATATAGTCTGACGCGCGGATTTAATAAAATAATCCGATTTAAGGTGAACAATGGCTAAGGATTACAATTTCAGAGAAGTAGAGCAAAAGTGGCAAAAATACTGGTACGAAAACAAGCTGTTCGAGGTCAAGGAAGACCCTGCAAAGCCCAAGTTTTACGGCCTTATAGAGTTCCCCTACCCCAGCGGCGCGGGGCTTCATGTAGGTCACATAAGGGCCTTCTCCTCCATTGAGGTTATCGCCCGCAAGAAGAGGCTTGAGGGCTACAATGTTCTCTTCCCCATAGGCTTCGACGCCTTCGGGCTGCCCACCGAAAACTTCGCCATGGCTACCAAGCAGCACCCACGCAAGGTAACCGACGCAAACATCAAAAAGTTTGTCGAGCAGCTTAAGAAGATTGGCTACAGCTTCGACTGGTCGCGCGTAGTGGACACCACCGACCCGGACTATTACAGGTGGACGCAATGGATATTCCTCCAGCTGTTCAAAAGAGGGCTTGCCTACAAAGCCACCACGATGGTTAACTTCTGCCCCTCCTGCAAGGTTGTGCTTGCCAACGAGGAGAGCCAGAACGGCGTTTGCGACAGGTGCGGCGCCGAGGTAATACAGAAAGAAAAGGATGTATGGTTCCTCAAAATCCGCGAATACGCCGAAAGGCTGCTGGAAGGGCTGGACCATGTGGACTTCCCCGAAAAGATTAAGGTCGAGCAGCAGAACTGGATAGGCAAATCTACGGGCGCCGAAATCATCTTTAAGGTTAAGACAAGCGGGGGAGATTATCCCCTTAAGGTTTACACCACCCGCCCCGACACCATTTACGGCGTTACCTTCCTCGTTATCTCGCCCGAGCATCCCCTGCTGCAAGAGCATAAAGGCGATATCGCAAACATCGGCGAGGTCGAGGCTTACCAGAACCAGGCAAAGACCAAGCGCGAGTTCGAGCGCATATATATGTCCAAGGAAAAGACGGGCGTCAAAATTAACGGTATGGTTGCCGTAAACCCCATTACGGGTACCGAAATCCCCATTTTCACGGCGGACTATGTTATGATGGATTACGGCACGGGCGCCATTATGGCGGTGCCCGGGCACGACCAGAGGGACTGGGATTTTGCCAAGAAATTCGGTCTGCCCATAATTGAGGTTATCTCGGGCGGCGATGTGACAGTCGAGGCCTATGTCGATAAAGAAGGCGGGACGATGGTCAACTCCCCGCTCATAAACGGGCTGCCCGTTAAGGAAGCCATCAACAAAATGATAGATTATATGGAAGCCCGGGGCATAGGCAAGCGCAAGACCGACTACAAGATGAAGGACTGGGCGTTCAACCGCCAGCGCTACTGGGGCGAACCCATACCGATTATCAACTGCCCCAAGTGCGGGCAGGTGCCCGTACCCGAGGAAGAGCTGCCCCTGCGCCTCCCCGACCTCGAGGATTTCAGCCCCACCGACGACGCTTCCTCCCCTCTAGCAAAGTGCAAGGATTGGGTTAACACAACCTGCCCGATATGCGGCGGCCCCGCCACACGCGAGACGGACACGATGCCCCAATGGGCGGGAAGTTCGTGGTACTTCCTGCGCTACATGAGCCCAAACTGCGAGACGGCTCCCGTAGACCCCGAGGCGTACAAATACTGGGGGCAGGTGGACTGGTACAACGGCGGCATGGAGCATGTCACCAGGCACCTTATCTATTCCCGCTTCTGGAATCTCTTCCTATACGATATCGGCGTGGTAACCAATCCCGAGCCCTACAAGCGCCGCTCCGCCCAGGGCCTCATTCTCGGCGCAGACGGCGAAAAGATGTCTAAGTCGCGCGGCAATATCGTAAATCCCGACGATGTTGTAAACGCCTACGGTGCCGATGTACTTCGCATATTCATCCTGTTCATAGGCGATTACGAAAAGCCCGCTCCCTGGTCGCCCGACGGCATAAAGGGTTGCTCGAGGTTTACGGCAAGGCTCTGGAACCTGCAGGATATGCTGGTAGAGGACTGCGACACATCCGACCTTAACCTTGACGCATTAATCAAGAAGGTAAGCGACGATTACGAGAGCATAAAGTTCAACACGGCGATTGCCCACATAATGACGGCCTTAAACACCATCTACGCCCGCGGCAAGGTCACCCGCAAGGAGTTCAACACCATACTCCTTCTGCTTAACCCCGTCGCCCCGCACATAACGAGCGAGCTTTACGAGATAATAAATAACGGCGCGAAGATAGAGCAACAATCCTTCCCGACCTACGATCCCGCAAAGCTCATAAGCGACACGGTAGAGATTCCCGTGCAGATTATGGGCAAGGTGAGAGGGCGCGTAACCGTGGCAAGAGGCGCCTCGCAGGACGAAGTGCTTAACGCGATCTTAGGTCTAGGGCTTTTGGAAGGCAAGAGCGTTGTAAAAGTTATATATGTTCCCGACAGAATAATCAATCTGGTGGTAAAATAACTTTTACTTTAATTTTATATAAAAAATCTTGCCATAAAACGGAAAAAACGGTTGCAATATTAAGGTATTAAGTATAAACTTAGTTTTGCGATAAACTATATTATATATGGAGGAAATATTATAATGGCAAATGTAAGAGTTGCAATTAACGGTTTCGGCAGAATAGGCAGGCTTGCCTTCAGACAGATGTTCGGAGCCCCCGGCTACGAAATAGTCGCGATCAATGACCTTACGGATTCCAAGATGCTGGCGCATCTTCTCAAATATGATACAGCTCAAGGCAGATACGCTCTCGCCGATAAGGTTGTTGCCAAAGAAGGCGCCATCGAAATCGACGGCAAAGAAATAAAGATTTTCGCCATCAAAGACGCCAAAGAGCTTCCCTGGAAGGAAGTAGGCGTGGATGTCGTTCTCGAGTGCACGGGCTTCTACACCGCCAAGGATAAGGCTCAGGCCCACATCGACGCCGGCGCCAAGAAGGTTGTTATCTCGGCTCCCGCGGGCAACGACCTCCCCACAATCGTTTACGGCGTAAACGAGAACATCCTTAAGCCCGAAGACACCATCATTTCGGCCGCTTCCTGCACCACCAACTGCCTCGCCCCCATGGCCAAGGCTCTCAACGACTTCGCCCCCATCGTAAGCGGCATAATGACCACCGTTCACGCTTACACCGGCGACCAGATGGTTCTGGACGGCCCCCATCGCAAGGGCGACCTCCGCAGGGCTCGCGCCGCCGCCGCCAATATCGTTCCCAACAGCACGGGCGCCGCAAAAGCTATAGGCCTCGTTATACCCGAACTCAACGGCAGGCTCATCGGCTCCGCCCAGAGGGTTCCCACCATCACCGGTTCCACCACCATCCTTGTTGCCACCGTTAAGGGCAAAGTTACCGTAGAAGGCATCAACGCCGCCATGAAGGCCGCTTCCAGCGCATCCTTCGGCTACACCGAGGAAGAACTTGTTTCCTCCGATGTTATCGGCATCACCTACGGCTCGCTGTTCGACGCCACCCAAACCATGGCCAAGTATATGCCCGAAATCGACTGCACGCAGGTTCAGGTTGTTGCCTGGTACGACAACGAGAACAGCTACACCAGCCAGATGGTAAGGACGATCAAGTACTTCGCCGAACTCAAGTAATAAGCAACGCTAAGGCAATATCAAAGGGGCTTCCTTATCGGAAGCCCCTTTTTGCATTCAGCACTATATTTTATATTTCTATCCGGCTGACTTAGAGGAACAAAAGAGTCATTACATTATATAAATTCAGCAAAAACCCTCCCCGAAAGGAGAGGGCACGCTTAATACAGGTTGATTTTTTGTAGCCGGGCTCAAGCTGCAATAAGCCGAACATTATTGCTATAGCCACAGACGATATAGCTTTAGTATTCCCACTTCTTGTTCTTTTTCTGGCGGCGGGATTTTTTTTCGGGTTTGGTGTATTCTTCTTCGTAGGCGGGGTTGGTAGGATAGCTCGGGGGAGGCGTGGGAGAGGGGTCGCCCACTCTTAAAACATAAGGAGCCCCCGGGACTTTACGGAAGTTGCCGCCTCTGTTGGATTGTCCGTTGTAATTCATATTTGCCTCCTAGTATATAATGCCAGAGATTTTCGGCTAAGTCAATAACCTTAATTTGGATTAGCCGTTTTTGAGGTACACCCTTGCCTCAAACGGCCGCAGGGTTTGGCCGTCTGTGAAGTGTTTGGGAGCGTCCTTGTAGTTGGAAATGACAAGCTCGGCGCCCCTTGCCTTAAGGTCTACGGCGTTTAGGTGAACGGTCTTTTCCTTGAAATTGCATATAACGATATAGCTCTTGCCTTCCAGGGCGCGCTCGTACACAAAGAGGCTTTTATGCTTGGGGAAGTGGAGCTTGTAGCTTCCGTCCCTTATTATGGCGTTGCCCTTGCGAAGGCTTATAAGCTCTTTATAAAAGTTAAGGATGGAATTGGGGTTTTTGAGGTCGCTCTCGACATTGATGTCGGCGTGGTTGGGGTTTATCTTCATCCACGGCTTGCCGGTCGTGAAGCCGCAGCCTGGCTTTGCCGACCATTGCATGGGCGTACGGGCGTGGTCGCGGGCGCGCTTGGACATCGCCCATCTCGCTAAGGGCATAAGCGGCGGGAACACCTTTCGGATTATCGAGAATATCTGCGTCGCCATGATGTCGATGTACTCTTTCTCCTCAAGGTAGATATTGGTCATGCCGATTTCCTGCCCCTGATATACATAAGGCGTGCCGCGCAAAAAGTGTAACGATACGGCAAGCATCTTTGCGATTTCCTTGCGGTATACCAGAAGGTTGGAGCCGTAGCGGGAAACCGAGCGGGGCTGGTCGTGGTTTTCGTAATAAAGGGTGTTCCAGCAGTTCGCGGGAAGGTTTTGCCAATCGGAAATAACCTTTTTGAACTTGGGCAGGTTGAGCTTTACGGGGAAGAAGTTCATCTTCATATCAACTTCCATAAGCTCGAAGGTTATGACGCTGTCCAACTCGTTTCTGTCCTCGGCAATCAGGCTTTCGGCGTCGCCTACTTTGCAGCCTATCGCCTCGCCCACTATCATGGTATCGAATTTGCTCCACGATTCGCTGTTTACAAGCTTCAGGTATTCGTGGATTTTGGGGCCTAACACAAAGTGCTCGTCGCCGCACATTACGGGGTTGAACTTGCCCATGGGCAGGCCTTCGCGCTTGCTGATGTAGGTTATTACATCGCAGCGGAAGCCGTCCACTCCCATCTTCAGCCAGAAGTTGCATATATCTATAACTTCCTGCCTTACCTTGGGGTTATCCCAGTTGAGGTCGGGCTGCTTCTCACCAAAAAGGTGCAGGTACCACTCGTTCGTAAGCTCGTCGTACTTCCACGCGCTGCCCGTAAACCTCGAAGTCCAGTTGTTCGGGGGCTTTTTGCCGTCCTTGCCTCTGCCCTTGCGCCAGATGTAATAATCCCTGTAGGGGTTATCCTTGCTCTTGCGGCTCTCCCGGAACCAATAATGCTCGTCTGAGGTGTGGTTTACAACCAAATCCATTACAAGCCTTATGCCCCTCTTGTGCATTTCGTCCAGCATTTCCTTGAAGTCTTCCAGGGTGCCGAACTCGGGGTTTATGTCGCGGTAATCCGAAATATCGTAGCCATTGTCGTGGTTGGGCGATTTATACACGGGCGAAAGCCAAACGGCGTTAATGCCCAAATCCTTAAGGTAGTCAAGTTTGCTGATTATGCCTCTTATGTCGCCTATTCCGTCGCCGTTGCTGTCGCAGAAGCTTCTGGGATAAATCTGATAAAACACGGCGTCTTTATACCATCTGGTTTTCATCGCTGCCTCCAAACATAGTTATGTATCAAGGTATATTATAAATAAAATTTTTCAGTTTTGCAACATCGATTATCGCGGTATGGCTATCCCCCCGTCGCCTTTAGGGTACGAAAACTCTATAACCGTTTTTGTCGCCCCGGTACGGTTTCCCTGATAGCTTATCGCCGTCTGGTTGCTCCAGATCTGGAAAGCCTCTTTTTTGTTAGCGCTTATCTTTTCGGTATACAATTCCAGCTTAGCGAGCCTTCCCTTTTTGAGGGTGAGCCCTATGCTGAGGATATCCACGCTTATGATGTTTTGCCAGTCGAAAGAAAGGTCCTCGCCGTAGCCAGAGGTATACGGGCTTAAAGTGTAAGGAAGCCTTGCCTCGCCGATGTCGCAAACATTGTAAAACTGAGCCGTTTTTATGGTTTCGCTAAACCATTTGCGTTCGGCGCCGCCAAACAATGCGGCAGGGTCATCGCTCGGGAAAGCTATCTTATAAACCTCGGGGTTGTATGCTTCTCTATCGGCAACAGCGCCGTTAACTTTAGCAAGGGTAACCTCCCCGCCCGAAAGCCAAAGCTCTAAAACTTCGGGGCCCGAGGCAACCTTGATGTACTCTTCCCCGCCGTTTTTAATATAAAGGGTTTCTTTGTTAACCTTCCGCCACTCTTCCTTTTCGGGCAGTTTCTTGTTTTCGGCGTCGAAATTAGTCAAGGTTTCGGAATAAAATATCGCGGTATAGGAATAAGAGCTTTCGGCGTTAAGCTTCTGAATGGCGCCGTTGTAATCGGCGACAAACTTTTCGCCCTTTGCCTTGAGGCCGGCAAAATGCTCTTCCGCGGGGGCTTTGTTGCAACCCGGGAGGGTTAGGGCAAATATAAGAATGAGGGCAAATATAATTAAACCTTTCTTATTCATTTTGCCCTCCCGAGGCTGCCTCGAAGGAAGCCTTCCTTTTTTCGGAGAGCCTTAAATTGATTTCCCCCATCGTCTTTTTGTCGAGCTTGTAAAAAATAAGCGGCACAATGGATACGAGGTTAAGCACGGCGGGTATTATTGTGAAAATCATAAATATGCCCTTTTGCGTAAACCGGTACTGCATGGGGCTGTGGTCGGTTATCGAGGTTAACGGCACGGCAAACAAGAAGAAGCTAAGAAGCCACGAAAGGAAAAAATCCTTAAAGGCGCTGGAAACTTTGCTTCTTAAAGACATAACAGCGAAGCAGACGCCTTCCTGGCGCTTTCCCGTCTTGTCCTCCCAATAATCCAGAGTATCTATCGCCATAAGGTGGGGCACTACATTGAGTATACCCACGGGGAGCATGGCGAAGAACATAAGAAGCGAGGTAATTATCCAATGAACCTCGTAGCCCACAATGAATACGATCGCAAGCGCAACCGAGTGGAACACCGTAGCCAGAATGAAAAGCTGTTTAGAGTCGAGCTTTCTTTTAAGCTTTGGCGCAAACAGCATGCCCAGCATGGAGGCGACCGCGCCCGGAAGGGCAAACGCTATATTCAAAGAGCCGTTGAAGTATATATAAGTTACGACATAGACAATTGATGCCGAAACTAGGTTTCTGAAGAAAGTAAGAAGGTTGGAGCAAATCATCGACAGGAATTGCTTGTTCCTGAAAAGATACCTGAAGCCGTCGGTTATTTTTATGTTTTCTTTGGACGGCGGGATCCTTTCCTTTACATTCACCGCGCCGAGTATCAGGAATACGGGGGCAAGCACGCCTATAACAATGCCTATCGACATCAGAGTGTATTTGAGTTTAAGAAACATCATAAAAAGCGAAAAGAGCACAAGCGCCGACTGGTCGCCCACCGAGCCCACAACGCGGCTTACCGAAATCAGCTTTGCCCTTTCGTCGCTGTTTGGAGAAACCAGCGCGGGAAGCCCGTCCAAAGGCACGCCTACCATAGTGCCGAAGATGTCGTAGCAGAAGTAGGTAAAGTACATATAAAATACCTTGAACGACGACGGCATCGAGGTAACGGGCAAAAAGAGCATTATGGCTATAATGCCGAAAGGTATCGAGCCGAATATGATATACGGGCGCATTTTGCCCCATCTCGAGCGGGTCTTGTCTACTATGGTGCCCATTACGGGATCGTTTAGCCCGTCAAATATCTTGGATATAAGAAACATAACGCCCACGGTTATAGGCTCTATGCCCAATACCGAGGTGTAAAAGATAAGCAGATATCCCTGCGCCAGGCCCGAAATCGCCGACGCCGCGAACCTCGCCATCGAAAAGGTTATGTAATCCCTTTTGCGAAGGTATTTTTTGTTTACGCTTCCTTCCAACCTTAGCTCCTATAAACAAAATTACTATTAATTATAGGGTATAGCGACACCAAAATCAATACCGAATCGGGCAATCCGCGTTTATATATAAATAAAAGAGAGCCTTTATGAGGCTCTCCTGTCTTTGCTTTCTGTCCCTAGCCGCTTTCTTATTAAAGCTGAACTTTTTTCTTGTTGAATTCCTTTTCTTCCTCGATGCGCTTTGCTAGCTCTTCTTCGAAGAGTTTTTCGTCTATCGGGAGGGTTACGGGCTGTCCTGTCCAGCTAGAGAGGTGTATGGCGTTGGAGATGGTGAGGCCGTTGATGCCTTCTTCGCCGGGGGCAATGAGGGGCTTTCCGTAAAGTATGGCGTCGGTGAAGTTGCGGAGTATAGCCGTATGCTGGGAGGTTACAAACTGCGAAAGTTCGCCCAGCTTGGTTATCCTCTTTACAAGCTTCTTCTTTACGGGTATCTTGGGCATGAACTTGGTGTTGGTGGCGTTGAACTGGGTTTCGCCTACCTCAAGCTCGGTGAAGGTGAGTTTGTTGTTCTCGATTACGAGCTTACCCTTGTCGGCGTCTATTTCGAGGCGGTTGGTGCCGGGGAAGTCGTGGGTGGAAGTGATGAACACGCCCGTCGCGCCGTTGGGGTACTCGAAATACGCCGTAACATCGTTTTCGACATTGATGTTTCTCTTTACGCCGACTTTGGCGTAGCCGATAACCTTAGAAGGCATGCCGCCCAGCCATTGGAAGAGGTCGAGCTGATGGGGGCATTGGTTGATGAGAGCGCCGCCGCCCTCGCCTACCCAGGTGCCTCTCCAGCCGCCCTGATCGTAGTAAGCCTGGGGACGGTACCAGTCGGTTATTATCCAGTTGATGCGCTTTATTTCGCCAAGCCTGCCGCTCTCGATGAGGGTCTTGGCAAGCCTGTACAGCTTATTTGTGCGCTGGTTGTACATTATACCGTACACGAGGCCTTTCTTTTCTTTTGCGGCCTCGTTGAGCTCCCTTACGGCGGAGGTAAAGACGCCCGCGGGCTTTTCGATAAGGGTGTGAAGCCCTCTGGCCAAAGCGGCCTTGCCCATTTCGGGGTGGAGGTAGTGCGGGGTGGCGATAAGCACGGCGTCCACAAGCCCGCTTTCCATAAGCTCTTTGTAGTCCTCAAAGAAGGTTACGCCGGGCAGGTTCTTTTCGGCCCATTGCCTTCTTTCGGGGCTGATATCGCAAACGGCGGTAAGAGTGCCGTTCTTTATAAGCTTGTACTTAAAGCGCAGGCAATGAAGCGAACCCATTTTGCCTATGCCTATAATACCGTATCTTACCTTTTCCATTACGCCTCCTTAATTAACTCTTTGATGTTGTTGTATTGTACAAAGAATACATCCTTGCGGGTAACTTTGTTGACGGGCTTTTTGCCGAGAAGTTTGTCTATTTTGCGGAAAGCCTTGTAGAACTTGGGCAATATGAGGGGCATAAAGGGGATGAAGTAAACGGGGCGCCTTAGCACGGCGTACTTTGCCGTATGAGGCTCCAATGTCATAAAGCCCTCATAGTTCATCTTCTTGAGTTCGCCGATGATATAATCGTAAGCGCCGTCGCCCGCGCCCACGGGGACTTCCATCCTGGTTTCCCTGTCGCAGTCCTTGATGTGGTAGTAGACGGTGTAATCCTTAAGAAGGTCGAACGCCGCCACCGGGTCTTCGCCGCATTGCACGAAGTTGGAAGCGTCATAGACAAGCTTGAGGTCGGGGTTGTTGAGGGTTTTGTAAAGGTCGAGGCAGCGCGAAGCCACATTGCCGTAGATGCCCTTCTCGTTCTCGTGAAGCAGCACGATGCCCGAGCCCTTTACCACATCGAGAAAGCCCTGCATCTTCTTCATAACCTTGTCGCGGTAAATGGCGGGGTCGTCGTAATGGGGCAACAGGAAGCTGAAAACCCTTATATATTTGCACTCCATAAGCTTGGCGATTTTTACAAGCTCGGCAAGCTTTACAAGCTGCTTTTTATAGCCTTCTTCGTCGGAAACGCTTACCTTGCCGATGGGGCTGCCGATAGAGCTGAATTTTATGCCGGCTTTGTCGAGGCGGGGTTTAACCGAAGCCTCGAACTCCTCGGCGGTAAAGTCGGCAATGTTTCTGCCGTCTATCATGCGGGGGCACATATACTTTTCGCCAAGCTCGTTGAGGGCGGCTATCTGCTCGTCCAGGCTGAAGCTGATTTCGTCGTAAAATCCCGATATCGTTACTTTCATTTACTCCTCCTTTTTATACTCCCGAATAGGCGCTGAAACCGCCGTCCACAGGTATGACAACGCCGGTAACAAAGCCCGAGAAGTTATCGTCGGCAAGCCAGTAAAGGGTGCCGATAAGGTCGCCTATTTCGCCGAACCTTCCCATCGGGGTGTGGTCTAATATTTTGTGCGAGCGGGGAGTGAGTTCTCCGCTCTGGGTATACAACAATGCTTTGTTCTGGTTGGTGGAGAAGAAGCCGGGCGCTATGGCGTTAACCCTTATGCCAGCCTTGGCAAAATGCACGGCAAGCCATTGCGTGAAGTTGGATACCGCCGCCTTTGCCGCGCTGTATGCGGGTATTTTCGTGAGGGGGCGGTAAGAGTTCATGCTCGAGATGTTTATAATCGTGCCGCCCTTGCCCACCATACCTTTGGCGAAAACCTGGGTTGTAAGCAGGATGCCCGTAAAGTTGATGTCGAAAACCTTTTTGATACCGTCGGCGGGAAGGGTGAAGAAGGTGGTGACATCCTTAAGCTCTATATCGCCTTCTTCGTAGGTTTCTTTTGCGGTAGTCGCCGAGGGGTGGTTGCCGCCCGCGCCGTTTATAAGAATATCAACGCCGCCGAGCTCTGCCACAACCTGGTTGTAGCAGGCCTCGAGGCTTTCTTTCTCTAAAACATTGGCAAAAAACGCTTTGGCGAAGCCGCCTTCCGCCCTTATATCGGCGGCGTATTCTTCGGCTTTCTGAACATTGAGGTCCAGAAGCGCCACCCTTGCGCCCGCCAGGGCGAGGGCCTTTGCGAAGCCCGAGCAGATAACACCGCCCGCGCCCGTGATAACCACATTCTTGCCCGTAAGATTTACTGATGTTGCCATAATTATATCCATCCGATTCTTGCGATTATTTGTTGTCTTTCATTTTCTGCACGGCCTCGAAGAGCCCGTAGAGATACATGGCGCCGAGAGCCCTGTCGTACAGGCCGTAGCCGTACTTGCCCGTTTCGCCCCATATCATTCTGCCGTGGTCGGGGCGGACATAGCCGTCGAAGCCCGAATCCACCAAAGCCTTGACTATGCCGAACATATCCAGGCTTCCGCACTCGGTGGGGTGGGCGCTCTCCTGGAAGCTCCTTTCGCCCGTGTACTTTATGTTGCGCAGGTGGGCAAAGTGTATGCGCCCCTTGGCGGTGTTTATCATGCTTATAAGGTCGTTATTCGGGTCGGCGCCGAAAGAGCCTATGCAGAAGGTTACACCGTTGTTTACCGAGGGTATCATGTTAAGGAAGCGCTCGAGGTTTTTCTGCGTCGTTATTATTCTGGGAAGCCCGAAGATGCCCCAGGGCGGGTCGTCGGGATGGATTGCCATCTTTACGCCCATCTGCTCGCACACGGGGATAACCTTAGAAAGGAAGTATCTGAGGTTTTCCCAAAGCTTCTCTTCGTCGATCTCCTTGTAGCGGATAAGAAGGTTCTTAAGCTCTTCCTTGGTATAGCTTTCATCCCAGCCGGGAAGCGACAACTCGCTGGTAAGCGGGTTTAGCGAAAGCACGGTCTCTTCGTCGTAAGCGAGCGAGTTGGAGCCGTCGGCAAGGGGCCTTGCCATTTCGCTTCTGAGCCAGTCGAAAACGGGCATAAAGTTGTAGCATATTACCTTTACGCCGTACTTCGCGAGCCTTCTTACATTCTCGCAGTAGTTTTCGATAAGCCTGTCGCGGCCCTCGGCACCCATCTTGATGTCCTCGTGTACGGGGACGCTCTCGACAACCTCAAACTTAAGCCCGTTATTTTCGCATACGGCTTTAAGCCTGGCGATGCTTTCCTCGGGCCAGACCTCGCCCGCGGGCACATCGTAAACGGCCGATACTATCCCGTCTATGACGGGTATTTGCGCTATCTTTTCTATGGCGACATTGTCCTTATCGCCGTACCATCTGAATGTCATTTTCATACTTGGTATTATATCTCAAACCTCGTTTGTTTTCAAGGGAGCGAATATGCATTTTGATTTGGCGCCGCAAAATCACCGAAATTTTAATATTATAGGCGCTATTTTGTTCCGCCTGACGGATTGGGTAAACATATCGTGCGGGCGGCAAAAATACAATTACATTATGAATATAGTTTTCGGTATAATCATCACTGCGTGCGTGGGCTATATGCTGTTTACCGCCCCCCAAAGCGTCATGCCGGCCCTGCTCTCGGGCGGCGAGGCTTCGGTGTCCTTTTCGGTAAAGCTGTTTGTCATTTACGGCGTATGGATATCCGTAATGCAGGTGCTTGAAAAAAGCGGCATAGACGAATACATAGCAAAAGCGCTAACACCGATAACAAAGAGGCTGTTCCCTAACGAAAGCGCCGAATGCCATAAGTATATAACGCTAAACCTTTCGGCAAACCTGTTAGGTATGGGCGGGGCGGCAACCCCTCTCGGAATAAAATCTGTCGGGCTTATGCAAAGCCAGAAAAACAAGATTATGCTTGCCGTCATAAACGCCACATCGATACAGATTATCCCGACCACCGTGCTTTCGATGAGGGCGGCGATGGGCGCCCAAACCGATATAATGCTTCCCACAACAATAATAAATGTGTTTTCCACAGCCTTGGCGATAACCCTTGTCGCGGTTTTGGTAAAAAGATAATGTACACCATCCCCGTACTGCTTATTATCACTTTCATAATCGCCGCCGTAAAAAAAATACCTCTTTACGACAGCTTTACGGCGGGCATAAAGGAGGCGCTTAAGTTAATTATCGACCTTCTGCCCTATCTGATGTCAATATTCTTCGCCATAGAGCTTCTTAGGGCAAGCGGGCTGTCCGTTCTGCTCGCCGAGGCGCTTGAGGTGCCGTTTTCGTTGCTTGGGATACCGAAAGAATTATCTGAGCTGCTGATTTTACGCCCGCTGTCGGGCAGCGGAAGCCTGGTGATTCTCCAAAACATATACGATAGCTACGGGGTGGACAGCTATCCCGCGAGGGTGGCAAGCGTGATTATGGGCAGCACCGACACGATTATGTATGTCGTCGCCGTTTACTTCGCGGGGTCGAAAAACAAAAAATCGGGACTTGCCATCCCGATTGCCGTGTTTGTTTCAGTCGCCGCTACCGTCCTCGCCTGCCTGCTGTGCAAATTCATTTAGCCTTAGGCTGATTTCGTATACGCTGTTTTTTGGAAGCTTTGTGTCCTTTACCACCATTTTAACGGCTTGCGAGCGGCTGTACCCATTTTTAATATATTCCGCGAGAAGTTTTTCGGCTTCGCCGCTTTTGTTATCTGCGATTTCTTCGGCTCCGTCGACGATTATAACGAACTCGCCCTTTTTGTTTTCTATAAACTCCTGCCCCAGAACGCCTTCGTATACCGTCTCGAACATCTTGGTTATTTCCTTTACCGCCCATACCCTGCGGGTGCCCAAGCTACCCGCCAGATATTCAAGCGTTTCGTCCAGGTCGTGAGGGGCACAATAAAATACCAGAGGTAAAGCTATATTTTTTAGGTTATCTAATATGCCGTCGCGGTCTTTTTTCTTAGGGGGCAGAAAACCGACGAAGGCAAAGCCGTTTTTTGTAATCCCCGCGAGGCTTACGGCGGAGGTTACGGCGGTGGGCCCGGGCACAGATTCCACTTTGAAGCCTTTTTGCCTCAGGGTTTGCACAAGAATGGCGCCGGGGTCGCTTATGGCGGGCATCCCCGCGTCGGTTATCAGGGCGACATCCTTGCCCTCGGCAAGCAAAGAGGCTATCTCTTCGGCGCCCTCGCGCTCGTTGTGCTTATGATAGCTTATCATGGGCTTTTTTATACCGTAGGCGTTAAGAAGGACTGCCGACTTTCGGGTATCCTCGCTCGCTATGACATCTACGGCTTTAAGGGTGTCAAGCGCCCTCAGCGTGATGTCTTTAAGGTTGCCTATGGGTGTGCCCACGATATAACAAATGCCGCTCATAATTTATCCTTATTGTATATCCTTGCGGCTTCCTCGGTGTAGCCGCCCTCCTCCTTGTTGACAACAAGGGGTTTTCTTATCAGAATACCGCTCTTCGCGCCTTTCTTGCCCTCTACTATTACGGTGTCGGGCTGCTTGGAAGCCTTGGGCATAACAAGGGTTAGCGCTTTTGGCTCTATGCCGCCCGCCCGCATGGCGCAAAGAAGGTCGGTAAGCCTTTCGGCTTTATAGACGCAGTACAGCCTTCCGCCATATTTAAGCACCTTGCCGGCGCTTTCCATAAGCTGTTCTATGGTGATTAGCACCTCGCGGCGACAGATGGTGTGCTCGTCGGCATCCTCCGCATTCCCCTCGAAGGGCATATAAGGCGGGTTTGTCGTTATGACATCGAAGCTCTCGTGACCGAATATAGCGGGCGCGTCCTTTATGTCGCCTTTTACTATCTTTACGCGAGGGCATAGGTTGTTTAGCTCCACAGACCTTTTTGCCATATCGGCGAGGCGCTCCTGGATTTCAAGCCCTACAAGCTCTTTTGCTGTTGTCTTTACAGAGCAGAGTATGGGTACAACGCCGGAGCCCGTGCCGAGGTCCAAAAGCCTTTCCTTGGCGTAAGCCCTGACGAAATTGGCAAGCAGCACGGCGTCCGTCGTAAAGGTGTAGCCGCTTTTGTCCTGTATTATTTGAAGGTCTTTGCACTCCAGATAGTCGAGGCGCTCGGATTTCTTTAGCATAACATAAGTATTATAGCTTAAAAGGGGCGCGTTTTGCAATTTTCTTTGCCTTACGGCTAAAAATATTGTCGCCCGCTGGATTTTCATATACTTTGGTGGTATAATGTATAAAGAACATTTTGTTCAATAAACTATTCACATGTATTTTGGGAGGTATAAGAATGCCACTGGTCACAAGTGCCGAAATGTTCAAGAAGGCTTACGAAGGCGGATACGCCATTGGTGCCTTTAATGTAAATAATATGGAAACAATTCAGGGCATAGTCGAGGCCGCCAAAGAAGAAAGGTCGCCCCTCATCCTTCAGGTATCGGCAGGCGCGCGCAAGTACGCCAACCCCCTTTACCTTAAGAAGCTGGTAGAAGCCGCTGTAGAAGATTCGGGGCTTCCCATCTGCCTGCACCTCGACCATGGCGACACCTTCGAGCTCTGCAAGGACTGCATCGACAAAGGCTTCACCTCTGTTATGATAGACGCTTCCGCCCACAGCTTCGAGGATAACATCAAGATTACAAAGAATGTAGTCGAATACGCCCACGACCACGGCGTAGTCGTAGAGGCCGAACTCGGCAAGCTTGCAGGCATCGAGGACGATGTTAATGTTTCCGCCGAGGACGCCGCGTTCACCGACCCCGGACAGGTAGAAGAGTTTGTCGCCCGTACCAATGTAGACAGCCTGGCAATTGCTATAGGAACCAGCCACGGCGCCTACAAGTTCAAGGGCGAGGCAAAACTCCGCTTCGACATCCTCGAGGAAGTAAGTAGGCGCGTGCCCGGCTTCCCCATCGTCCTGCACGGCGCTTCCAGCGTCCCGCAGTACCTCGTAGAGCAAATTAACCTCTACGGCGGCAACATGCCCGGCGCAAAAGGCGTACCCGAGGAAATGCTCCGCAAAGCCGCCTCGATGGCAGTCTGCAAGATTAACATCGACAGCGACCTCCGCCTCGCCGTAACCGCCACCATCCGCAAGTACTTTAGCGAGAATCCCTCGCACTTCGACCCCCGCCAATACCTCGGCCCGGCGAGATCGGCCATAAAAGAAATCGTAAGGCACAAGATAATAAATGTGCTCGGCTGCAACAACAAAATATAATAAGATTACAAAACACAAGCCCCGCTAAATACGGGGCTTTTCTTGTAACAATAAAAGACGCCGCCTTTGAGGGGCGGCGTTTTTATTTCTAACACTTTGTTTATAAGGTTACATCACTTTGTAGCCTTCTTTCTGGAGCTTCATTATCTGCAGGCTAAGCTGCTCGATAAACTCTTTGTTGTTAGCGGTTTTTACAAGCATACCGATGAGGTTTTCGGTGGCTTCCTGAACATCGCCCGCCGAGAGCATCTTGCGGACTGCCCAGATGCCTTCGAGTTCTTTTTGCGAAAGGAGGAGCTCTTCTTTTCTCGTGCCGCTGCGGTTAAGGTCGATTGCGGGGAAGATGCGCTTTTCGGAAAGCCTTCTGTCGAGGTGGATTTCCATATTGCCCGTGCCCTTAAACTCTTCGTAAATTACATCGTCCATGCGGCTGCCCGTGTCAATAAGGGCGGTGGCTATAATGGTAAGGCTTCCGCCGAACTCTATGTTTCTTGCCGCGCCGAAAAACCTTTTGGGCTGATACAGGGCGCCGGGGTCGATACCGCCGCTAAGCGTCTTGCCTGTGGGGGTTATTGTCATATTGTAGGCGCGGGCAAGCCTTGTAAGGCTGTCCAGAAGTATGACGACATCCTTACCGCACTCAACAAGCCTCTTTGCGCGCTCCAGTACCATTTCGGCGGCCTTGGTGTGATGCTCGGGCATCTCGTCGAAGGTGCTGTATATTACCTCGCCCTTTATGCTTCTTTGCATATCGGTAACTTCTTCGGGGCGCTCGTCCACAAGAAGCACTATGAGGTGTACATCGGGGTAATTGGTTGTGATGCTGTGGGCTATCTTTTTAAGCAGGGTGGTTTTGCCCGCTTTAGGCGGGCTGACTATCATCGCCCTCTGCCCCTTGCCTATGGGGGCTACAAGGTCTATCGCCCTGATGGCGAAGTCGTTTTTCTCGCCGTCTATCTCAAGCTTCAGCCTGCTGTCGGGATAAATAGGGGTGAGGCTGTCGAAGTTGGGGCGGTTAAAAGCCCTTTCTGGGGGCATGCCATTTACCGAGATAATTTCCTGGACATTCCAGGGCCTGTTTTCGGCAAGCATTTTGACATTTGCTACAACATAGTCGCCTCTTCTCAGCCCCGATTTGCGGATTTTGGGCATCGCGATATAAGCGTCGCCTTCGCCCTGCTCGTAGTTTTTTGCCCTAAGAAAGCCGTAGCCGTCGGGGCAGATTTCGAGAACGCCTTCCCTTATGCCTACCTCGTCGGATAAAGCGGCGGGCGGCTGCTGGAAGTTGGTTTGCTGCTGAGAAAACTGGTTGTTTTGCTGTCCGTAAGGTTGGGGTTGGTTTTGCTGTTGGGGGGATTGCTTACCTTCGTTAACGCGCGCTTTCCACGCGTCCTTTTTTGGGAAATCGGGCTTTCTTTCCTGGTAATCATACGGGATTGCGGGGGCCGCCGGGGCGGGTTCGGGCTGGTAGGCTACCGCGGCTTCGGCGCCGCTGTCCGCCGCGACAAGCTTTTCGGGCTTGGGCAGGATCTCGTCGTAATTGATTACCACTTTCTTGGGCGGGCGTCCGCGCCCGCGCTTCTTTGGCTGCTCATCGGCGTTAAGCTCCGGAGGGCTTGACTGTTCGCCGCTGTATTTTTCCAGCACAAAATCGATGAGCTGTTGCTTGCGCTGTGATGTCGGCGAGTCGTGGCCTAACTTTCGGGCAAGGTCGCGAAGCTGCCATATATTCATAGCGTCAAGCTGTTCTTTGTTGATATCTGAACTCATTATATACTCCTTGTCACCCTTTTGGGGACTATTATTCTTGTTCGCTCGCCGTCGAAGTCGGTGCGGTCAAGCTCGATTACTTCTTCGGCAAACTCTATATTTTCTTCGTCAAATAACTTGAGGAAATCTTCAAGCTCGTCTAAGTCGGTGTTGTATCCCTCAAGCATATAATGCATGGGTATCACGATATCCGGCATAAGCATATCGACATATTCTTTGGCCTGCTTGGCGTTTATCGTGAACCTGCCGCCCACGGGTATCATAAGCACATTTATTGAACCTATAAGCTCTGCAAGCATGGGGGAAAGCTCTTCCCCGATGTCGCCCAGGTGGCAGATATCGACGCCGTCCATGCGGATTTTGTAAACTATGTTACGGCCCCTGAGCGCGCCCTTCTTGTGGTCGTGATAGCTCATAAGCCCGTACACGGTAACCCCGCATAAATCGTATGTACCCGGCATATCGATTACCGATTTGTAGCCCTTTACATTTTCTACGGCGTCGTGGTCGAAATGCTTATGGCTTACGGTAACATAATCCGCCTCGACATCGGGGTAATCGATACCCACTTTGGGACCGTTGTAAGGGTCTGTCACTATGGAAATTCCCGTGCTTTCGGTAAGCTTAAAGGAGCTGTGCCCCAACCATTCTACCTTCATAAGAACTCCTCAAATTGTATTATCCTATATAATCTTAGTCTTTGGCTTTTCGGCGACACATTTCAAAAATATCTTTCGCAAATCGGTCTTGCTGTCAGCAGTCCTGAACGCGCATCCCACCATGGCCTCTACATAATTTTTGCCTATCCGCACAAAAAAATAATCCGTCGAAAAATAAAGGTCTATGCCGTCCAACGAAATTACGGCTTTGGATGGCTCGTTTTTTTCGCTGGACAAGACAAAAATATCCTCTTGCGGCCCTTCGTCGATGTCGTCTTCGTCCCGATCCGTATTTTCCACAATGCGTAACACCGTTATTTTCTTTCGGTTTATGCCCAGAATAATCCTTGCCTCTTTATCCTCGGAGCGTAACGGAAACTCCATTTGTGCCTTGTTTTTGTCAAGGCTAAGCTCGCAGAGCGTATTAAAAAACAGAGTTTTGTCTTCGCTAAAGATAGATAATCGAGCTTTCATATCGTTATCTGCCGAGAAGCTCATGGATTCTGTCGGCAGAGTTGAGCAGCGGGGATACCGATTTGTTCTGGTTGCAAGAGCTTATTATGTATGAAATATACTTGGATATATCGGCGCAGACAAACCAATCCCTGCTCTTTAGTTCCTCCGAAACATAAGTTAGGTTGGTGCTAAGCACGGCGGTGAACAGCCCTTCTGCGTAAGCGTCGTCAAATTTGGCGCAGCCCTCTGTAAACAAAGCGTAGGTCGCCATAAGGAAGATGTTGCGGCAGCCCTTTTCTTTAAGTTCGCGGCAAAGCCTCAAAACGCTGTCGCCCGTGGCGATGATATCGTCGGCTACAAATATATCTTTGCCGGCGACATCGGTCCCTATATATTCATGCGCAACTATGGGGTTGCGGCCGTTTACTATATTAGTATAATCGCGGCGCTTGTAGAACATTCCGAGGTCTACACCCAGCACCGAAGCATAGTAGATATTGCGGCTCATGGCGCCTTCGTCGGGGCTTACAACCATGAAGCTGTCTTTGTCCAGCGACACATCGGGGAACTTAGCCATTAGCGCCTTAAGAATCTGATATGTCGGGAAGAAGTTATCGAAGCCCATAAGCGGCACCGAGTTTTGCACTCTGGGGTCGTGGGCGTCGAAGGTTATTAGGTCTTTTACGCCCATGGCGAAAAGCTCCTGGAGCATCTGGGCGCAGTCTAGGGATTCCCTGCTGTTCCTTCTATGCTGCCTTCCGCCATAAAGAAGGGGCATAACCACGGTTATCCTTGCGGCCTTGCCTCCCGCCGCGCTTATGAGGCGCTTGAGGTCGGCGTAGTGGTCGTCGGGCGACATGCTGTTTTCGTGCCCGAACATATTATATTTTACGCTGTAGTTGCCTACATCAACGATAAAATACAGGTCGTAGCCGCGTACGCTTTCTTCTATTATCGCTTTGCCGTCGCCCGTTGTAAACCTGGGGCATTGGCTCTTTATTATAAATGTATCTCTTTTGAATTTGGGATCTTTGAAGCCTACATCTCTGTTGTACCACTGTACAAGATAGCTGTCTATCTGCTTTCCAAGTTCTTCCGCCCCCTTAAGTACTATGAGGCCCAAAGGCGCGACGGGTGAGACATCCTGGAAAACAGAAGTAAAAAATGTTGGCATATTTCCTCCAAACGGAAAATCAAGTAGTCACATCTGAATGAGCAACTTGATTATAGCATAGTATTTACATTTTTACAAACAAAATAAGCCGTTTTTATAGAAATGCGGGGCGGCGTTACCAAACGAAAAAGCCCGATTTTTACGCCAAAGCCCCGCTTTTTGTCAGGTCTGCTTGAAGGCCACAACAGTGTCGTCGTAGCGGTTTTCGTCGGTGATGCCCGCGAACTGGCTGTTGTAAAGTTCGTAGTAGAAGCCCTTCTTTGCCATAAGCGTTTCGTGGTTTCCTTGCTCGACGACATCGCCGTTATTCATAACAAGGATGACGGCAGCGCTCTTTATGGTGGAAAGCCTGTGCGCTATAACAAAGCTTGTCTTGCCTTCCATCATGGCGAGCATGGCGCTCTGCACATACTTTTCGGTGCGGGTATCCACCGAGCTGGTCGCCTCGTCCAGGATTATAATCTTCGGGTCCTTTAGAATGGCGCGGGCTATCGTGAGAAGCTGCTTCTGCCCCTGGCTTATGTTGCTCGCGTCCTCGTTTATTATGGTGTCGTAGCCGTGCTCCATAGTTTCTATAAAGGAGTGCGCGTGCGCTTTCTTGGCGGCGGCGATAATCTCCTCTCTTGTAGCGTCGGGCTTGCCGTAGGCGATGTTGTCGGCCACCGAGCCGTTAAAGAGCCAGGTATCCTGAAGCACCATGCCGTATAGGCTGCGCAGGTCGTTGCGGGTATAGTCCCTCATATCGACGCCGTCAATAAGGATTCTGCCCTTATCCAGCTCGTAGAACCTCATAAGCAGGTTTACAAGCGTCGTCTTGCCCGCGCCCGTAGGCCCAACTATGGCTATCGACTCGCCGGCGTTAACATTCAGGCTCAAATCGGTGATGAGGGGCTTGGTCTTGCTGTAAGAGAAGGCGATATGCTCGATATCCACCCTGCCCTCGATATGGGCCACAGACCGCGGCCTGGCGCTTTCTTCCTCCATCTCCTCGAGGTCGAAGATCTGGAATACGCGCTCGGCTGCCGCCATAGCTGTCTGAATGGTGTTGGCTATATTGCTTATGTTCTCGATGGGCTGGGCGAACTGGCGGGTGTACTGAAGCAATGCCTGTATGTCGCCTATCGTTATAATGCCCTGGCCCGCCCTGAAGCCGCCGCCCACGCAGATGCCCACATAGCAGAGATTGTTAATAAACTTAATTGTGGGAAGCACTATGCCCGCGTAGAATTGCGACTTGCGGGTTGCCTTTTTGAGCTCGGCGTTAATCTTTTCGTAGTCCTTAATGCTTTCTTCTTCGTGGGAGTAAAGCTTTATAATCCTGTGGCCTGTGTACATCTCCTCAATGTGGCCGTTAAGCTCGCCTATCCGTTTTTGCTGCCTGGCAAACTCTATCTGCGACTTTTTTATAATGAGGCGCGACGCAAAATACAACAGCGGCAGGCTGATCAGGGCGATTATAGACAACAGCCAGTCTATCCTGACCATCATTATAAAGACGCCTATAACCGTCATTACGCCCGAAATAATCTGGTTTATACTTTCCTGCAGGGTGATCGACACCATCTCGATATCGTTGGTTACCCTCGAAAGGACATCGCCCGTGGGGGTGGAGTCGAAGTAGCTTAGCGGCACCTTGTCCAGCTTGTCCTTTACATCGCTTCTCATGCGGCGCACAACCTTCTGGCTCATCGAGGCGGCTATCATACCGCTTGTGAGAAGGAACAAAGAGTTTAGGACATACAGCACGGCGCAGGTCCAAAGTATGGGCGCGATATAGGTGTACAGCACGCCGTTGCCTTCGCCGCCCGAATGCTGGGGCAGGCGGATATCGATAAAGTATTGCAGGCTGTCGGTTAGGGCGTTTGTGACCTTCTTGAGGATATCCGGCACCCAGATGGCAAACCATGTGCCTATCGCGGCTATAATCATCATTGCCACGAGGGGCACAAACTGGGGCTTAAGGTATTTTATAAGGCGCACTACCGTGCCTTTGAAGTCCTGGGCTTTGTCTATCTTCTCGGGTACTTCGGGCCCGCCCACGCCGAGGGCGCTGCCTAAATTAAAGCCTTTGCTTTCCTGAGGGGCGTCTTTGCGCGGTGTATCGAATTCGCTCATAGTCCCAACTCCTCCTCGCTCATTTGTGACAGCGCTATGTCGCGGTAAAGCTTGCAGTTGCGCACAAGGTAATCATGCTTGCCCTGAGCGACTATCCTGCCTTCGTCAATCACCAGAATGTTGTCGGCGTCCATTATGGTGCCTATGCGCTGAGCGACTATTATCGTGGCGCTGTCCCTGGTGATGGGTTTAAGCGCCTTGCGCAAATTCTTGTCGGTGCGGAAGTCCAGCGCCGAAAAGCTGTCGTCGAAAATAAGTATCTCGGGCTTGCGTATGATTGCCCTCGCGATAGCCAGCCTTTGCTTCTGGCCGCCGCTGAAGTTGCCGCCGCCCTGCTCGACCCTCGAGTCGAGGCCGTTTTCTTTCTCGCGCACGAAGTTGGCGGCCTGCGCGATTTCGAGGGCTTCCCAAAGCTCTTCTTCGGTGGCGTCCTCCTTGCCGTAGCAGAGGTTGCTTCTTATCGTGCCCGAGAACAGCACCGAGCGCTGCGGCACGAAGCCTATCTTGGCGCGCAGCTCCTCCTGCTCGATATCGCGGATATCTACGCCGTCTATAAAGATTTTGCCGCTTTCTATATCGTAGAATCTCGGTATAAGGTTAATAATCGAGGACTTGCCGCTTCCCGTGCCGCCCACAATGGCGGTAACCTCGCCCTTTCGTGCCGAGAATGTTATATTTTCTAAGATGAGGTTCTCGGCGTCGGTGCTGTAGCGGAAGTTTACATTGCGGAACTCGACGCTGCCGACATCGGTGTAATTCTTGTCGGGCTTGGCGGGATCTAGTATGGTGAGGTCTGTTTCGAGAACCTCATTGATACGCAGGGCCGAAGCCGATGCCCTCGGGAACATTACGAACACCGTGGCAAGCATGACGAGCGCGAGCATAATCTGGGTTATGTATTGCGAAACCGCCATCATGTCGCCGACATTTATATCCTGGCTTGGGTCGGCTATCTGCTTGCTCGCCACCCAATAGATGCCTATCGAGGTGCAGTACATGCACACCGAAATAAGCGGGGCGAGCACGGCGCAGTATTTGTTTACGGTTATCGCCGTCTTGGTAACGCTGTCGTTTACCTTCTGGAAGCGCAGGCGCTCCCTCTCCTGCTGGTTGAACGCCCTGACAACCCTTATACCCGTCAGGCTTTCGCGCATTATGAGGGTGAGGTTGTCTACCTTTTGCTGAATTAGGGTAAACAGCGGGAAAACAACCTTGGACGCCACAACCGAGGCTATTATAAGGATTGGGAAGGGGTACAGAATAACAAGCGTCATCGGCACGCTTTTTTCCGCCGACAGTATAAAGCCGCCTATGATGGTGAAAGGCGCGATTAAAGCCGTGCGCAGAATAAGAAGGAATACGGTTTGTATCTGGTTGATGTCGTTTGTGGACCTTGTGATAAGGCTTGCCGTAGAGAACTTGTCGAACTCGTTTAGGGAGAAGGTTTCTACCTTGCGGAAGACCTTGCTCCTTATTATTGCCGAGAACTCGGCGGCGACCTTGGCGCTTATTGCCGATGCCATGATGGCGCAGGCGCAGGCGGCAACGGTGAGAAGAAGCATATACCCGCCGCGGGTAAGTATGTAATTGAAGTCGCGGGTCTGTATCGTCTTGCCGTCGGGCGTCATCATATCCTTAGCGCTCTTAAGCTCGAGGGCGACGCCTTTTACCTTTATGGTTTCGTCCTGCCCGCTCTTGCGAAGCTCGTCGGCCCTCTGCTTAGCGGTACCCGTAGGCGAAAGGGTGAGGTAGTTGGCGATTTTTATAAAGAACACATCTACCTTGTTGATTCTGCCTTCGTAGAACTTGTTTATCCTGTTTTCGATGGCTCTGGCCGATTTGTTGGAGTAATTAAGAAGGCTTGTTAGGATAAGGAGGCTGTCCTCTTCGTTTTTGGAAATCTGGGAGACCGCCGACATATCCTCGGCCTGGAAGGCCCTTACTATCGCCTTCAGCTTGGCGCTTAACTCCTGCCTTTTTTCTTCGCTGAACTTCTCGGGCTTAAGCAGGTTGTTTATAAGCACGCGGGAGTTGTAGTCCTGCGCGTTTTCCATGCCCTGCTCGTCCTGAAGCCCGAGCTTGTTCTTTATCCACTTGTCGCCCTCGTACTTATACGCGAAGCCGAATACATTGTTGCACATTATAACTTCGTAGTCGGGCATGGGGTCGGGGCGGCCGGTCTTGGATTGCTTTGCCGTGGGCACCTCGTTGCCGTCGTCGTTGGTATAGGTGTATATAAGCTTCTGGGGCTCGAGAGCCTGCCCGTAGGCGTCGGTCGCCAGGCGGTTGCCGTCTTTATCGATGGGTATGGGCATAAGGTTGCCGTACTTCGAGTGCTTCATACGGCTTATGCAGGCGGTGATTATCTTTCTGTTTATTTCGTCCGAAAGGGCGTCCTCGTCCTCTTCGTCGTCGGGGTTGCGGTCGAGAAGGCCGTTTATCGTTATTCTGCTTTGCTCTTTATCGATGGGAAGGGTGAGGTTGTAAACCCAGGTACCGTCGGGAAGCTGCCTGTCCTCTTCTACCCTTTCGCAGACGATAAGGCTGTTTATTATGTTTATTATTTCAAGCTGCTCTTCTCGGGTGTAGTCCCTCTCGAAATCGGCGTCCTCGTGCTGGTAAGGCTCGAGGCCGTCCAGAAATGGGGTAAGGACTTCGTCGAAAAGCTGCTTGCTGTCTTTTATGGGGATATCCTGAAAAACAAGGCCCTTGGTATTGAAAGTGTTGTCCACTTCCTTAAGGGCGTGCACAAGGTCATAAGTAGAAAAACCGTCTACCATCTCGAAAACGGGTATTTTGTTCTTGTCGTAGCCCTTCAGCGTGCGCTCGCTGTCTACGCCGCTTATGCTGGAAGGCTTTTCCATATCGAGAAACTTGTATAGAGGTTCGTAATCCAAATAAATGCCGTTGTCTATAACCTCGGACATCTTCTGTGGGAGGTATAACTCGGCAACTGCTTGTCCTGCTACGAGTATTATAACTATCGCAAGCAGAAGCGCCATCGGCTTTAGGTTCCTGAATAGCTTAAACATAGGCCCTCTTGCGTTAATGGTACTGCCGTATCTGTAATAATACAGTTTAGAGTATACACAATTATTTATTTTAAGTCAATATCAATAATCAAAAATAAACCCAACCCCGGGCGCACAAAAAACGGGGTGAAAATTATGGATAAAAAGTATACTAATGCCGATTTTGCGGGTTTCGGGATTCCTAAATGAACAGTTTAGAAGCCTAAAACCAAATTAATTTAAATATTTAGGAGGGCGGCAAGCGAGGCGAAGCTGTTTACGCCGCCGCGCTTGAAAAGGTAAGCTATATTTCGGTCAAAACCCGAATGCTCTATAACCCTTAAAGCCGACGCCCAGACATCGGCAAGCGCGTCTGTCGATGGGTAGCGGTAAGTGTAGCCCATACCCATATAGCGCAGGAAGGTATATGCCCCGCACAGCGAATAAAACGCCTCGCTGAAGTTGCTGTAATAGTCCGAAAACGGGAACTTTTCGTAGAAGATGTGATTTACCATAAGGTTCTCGAGCATGATTTCCCAATCGGGGAAGAGCGCCTCGAAACGGGCTTTAACCTCGGGGTAAGCGTTTATGTCCGCGAACACATCCTCGACAACGGCGGCGTACCCGCCGAGGCTGACGCTGCTTTCCTCTATACGCATAAAAGCGGCTTTGGCGGTCTCAAACTCTTTGGCAAAGTCCCGCCCGCTTTCGTCGGGCGCGGGCCCTCCGCCCAGCGATTTAAGATACTCGCCTATCCTTCTGATCCTTACGGGAAGGGGGTAATCCCTGTCCTGAATGATGCTAAGGCAATCGATGCGGGTTTTTTTGTAAATCTCTCGTGTGTTTTCGTCGCTTATCAACGGGGGCACCGTGCTGAGGTCGAAGGTTAATGTTACTTCCTTAAGGCCGATTTTATCCTTCCTCGCCATCAGGAGCTCTATAACCTTTTCGCAGCTACCGCTGCAGGAGCACTCGAAGGCGTAGCCTCCCCTCGGCGCGCGGGGGTAGTAGCGGCAGATGCCGGGCAAAACTTCTTCGCCGCACTCCTTGTGCAGCCCGCAAAGCCCGTCCTTTTGCCTCAAGGGGCAGTCGCCCTCTCCCGTTTTTTTGAATACGGCGTATCTTTGGGGGTGTGGGTTTTCCGCGATATAAAAAGAGACATCCAGCTTCTTCCTTAGCTTCTTGGAGCAGTTAAGCCCCAGAAGCCTGAAATACTCGCTCATCGAAAGGGATACTCCCCACCCGCAGCAGCAAGTATGACGGCATTCCCCTCTTTTGCAGGCAAAGTCGGTGTAGTAATCGGGAACGGTGAATGTCTTTGTAACCATATAATTTCAGGCCATCGCAGCTCCTAAAAGAATCGCTCCGAAAAAGCGCGTTTAATATTATAAACGCACTTTTCGACAACATTTTAAATCTTATAATATACCGGTGTCAAGAAGGTTTTAGGTGAAAATCGGATGTTTTTATGCCTAAACTTTCCTTTTCATAACGGCGGAGGAGATCAGCCCTGCGGCAAACATTATGATAAATACCGCGGCGTTTAACGCCACTACGCTTGCCCCCGCGGGCAGGTTGAGGGCAAAAGACATGGTAAGCCCCGCGAAGAAGCATATAACCGAAATTATCGCCGAAAGAACGGTAGCTTTTCTGAAGGTTTTTGCTACCCTCATGGCTGCGAGAGGCGGGAAGATTATTATGCCCGAGATAAGCAAGGCACCCACGAGGCGCATGCCCACCACTATGGTAACCGCCGTTAACAGGGCAAAAAGCGTATTGTATACATCGGTGTTAAGCCCCGTGGCTTTGGAGAAAGGCTCGTCGAAGGTTACGGCGAATATCCTGTGGAACAAAAGCGCGAACACCCCGCACACTATAACGGCTATAACTATGCTTAAAATCATATCCGTCTGGGTTATCGAAAGGATGCTCCCGAACATATAGTTATAGACATCGACATTCATGCCCGTCGTAAGGGATACGACAATGACGCCGACTGCGAGTGACGCCGTCGAAATAAGAGCGATAGCGGCGTCGCCGTAAACCCTCTTGCTTTCGTTTAGCCTAAGGAGCAAAAAGGCCGACGCCGTCACCACGGGAAGGCTTACGGCAAGGGGCGACCAGTTTAGCGCCGCGGCTATGGCAAGGCAGCCGAAGCTTACATGCGACAGCCCGTCGCCTATCATCGAGTAGCGCTTTAACACAAGGCTTACGCCCAGCAACGAGGAAGCAAGCGCCACGGCAACGCCCGCCGCGAACGCCCTTGCCATAAAAGGATACGAGAACATTCGCAGAATGTCAGGCATGGCGGTGCCCTCCGTACAGTTTCTTGCCCTCGTGGCTGGCTGAAAACTCTTCTGGCGTGCCGTAAAAGGCCTTGCCGCAATCGAGGCAAAGAATCTTATTGGCGTAGGTAAGCGCCGCGTCTATGTCGTGGGTTACCATTATGATTGTTATGCCCCTGTCCTCATTTAGCATTTTTACGGTGTCGTAAAGCTCGCGTGACGCCGAGGGGTCCAGGCCGCTCACGGGCTCGTCCAGCACGAGAAGCCTCTTTGCGGAGCACAACGCGCGGGCAAGAAGCACCCGCCTCTGCTCGCCGCCGCTAAGCTCGCCAAAGCTTCTGTTTTTAAGGCGGTATACGCCCATCAGCTCGAGGCACTCTCTTGCCCTTTCTTTGTCGGCTTTATTGTAAAAAGGCCTGAGCCCCATACCGTTGAGACAGCCCGAAAGGGCAACCTCCAACACCCCCGCGGGGAAGTCCTTCTTAACCGCCGCCTGCTGGGGCAGATACCCTATCTCCCGTTTTTTAAGCCCGCCGGCGTACTCGATTTTTCCCGCCGCGGGCTGCTTAAGCCCGAGAATGCCTTTAATAAGCGTGCTCTTGCCGCTTCCGTTTTCGCCGGTCACGCAAAGGTATTCGCCCTCGAAGGCGGTAAAATCCGCTTCCTTTATAACCGCCATTCCCTCGTAGGAAAAGGTCGCGCCTTTGCAAATAAGCAGTTCCCTCAAATTAAAGCCTCCCCGAGCGAGCGGTAGTTTTCGCTCATCATATCGTAATAGCTAAGCCCCCTCTCGAAATCCGCCGCCGCCACATTGTGGCAGGTATAAAATGTCTTTATCTTTGCGTTTGTGCCCTGCGTTATTGTCTTGGCTATGTTGCCGTTGGATAGCTCGATAATAAACACGACGGGCACATTCAGTTCCCTGACCTTATCCGAAAGCAGGGCGACCGTCGCCGCGGGCACTTCGCTCTCGGCGGCGCAGCCGTCGAAGGCGGAGTAGTATTTAAGCCCGTAATCCTCGACAAAGTGCTTAAGCGGGAAACGGTCGGCAACTATTATCGTATCCCTCGGCGCGCCGGCTATCAGCTCCTCAAACCTTTCGTCAAGCTCCAGAAGCTTTTGGTTATACGCCGAGGCGTTTTCGCGGTATGCCGGGGCGTTTTCGGGGTCTATCTCTTCAAGGCTTTGCGCAATGGCTGACACGATAAGGCGGGAATTTTTAAGCGAAGTCCAGTAATGGGGATCTTCGTGCGAGTGCCCCTCGTGCCCCTCTTCCCCGTGTTCTTCGCATATCCCTTCAATCTCGCTTATTACAACGGTTTTTAAGCTCTTGTTGCTAAGCCCCGAAAGTATTTTTTGCGCCCAGCTGTCGCTTTCGCCGCCCGTGTAAATGAGAAGGCCGCACTTTTCCAAAGCGATTATATCCTGCGGGGTTGGCTCGAAGGTGTGGCTCTCGGTTCCCGGCTTAAGAAGCATCTTCACTTCTGCGCCCGTGCCTGCCGTTACCTCTTTGGCAAAATCATAAGGGGCATAGGCTATGGCGACTATTAGCAGGCCCTCGCCGCCGCCTTCGTTTACGCACGCCGCGCACCCCAGAGGGAAGGCAACAATCAGGATAATTATTAAGATACAAAGCGGTTTTTTAATCATTTCTCTTCACGCAGTTTTGGCAAACGCCGTACAAGGTTGTTTTGTCGCTCTTAAGCGTAAAACCGCTGCCTATTATTTTTTCTATCTCCATGGTGTCCTTTTCGGAGAGGTGGGTTAAAGCCCCGCACTCCTCGCACTTTAAGTGCAGATGCCCCGAGCAGGCGTCGGGATCGAAGTATCTGTACACGGCGGCTTTATCGCCTTCCTCGCGGAAGGACTTTTTCAGCCTGCCCTGCGCGGACAGCGAGGCGGTGATTCTGTAAACAGAACTGAAGCCCACCTTGCCGCTTAAGCATTCCGCCACCTCGGCAACGGTGAAGTCCCTATCACGATTTTCCTCAAAAAAGCCTATAACCAGCTGTTTTTGTTTTGTGTTATAATCACGCATAAGCCAAGATATGAGAATTATTCTCAATTTTTATAATCATTATACATCTGAATTTGAAATTTGTCAAAATTCAATCAAAATAAAAAAGGGCTCTCCGGAGAGAACCCTTGTTTTATTCATAATCGCGGCTTCAGCCCTGAAGCGGCAGATTTTTGGCCTTTTTGGGCTTAGCCATATAATCGGCCGCCTGCCCCGCGAAATCCATATAAATCTTGCGGGCGGTGGTGTCTACACTTGCAATAATAATGTCTATCTGGTCGCCCGTGGCAAAGACATACCGTGTGCCCACAAGCCGCCTTCTTACATCGGTTTCGTACCTGTCGCGGGGCAGCGAATCTATCGGGATAAAGCCTTCCACGGTATTGGGCAATTCCACGAATATGCCGTAAGGTGTCACACCGCTTATTATGCCCTTGTAGGCCTCGCCAATCTTGTCGGACATATAAACGGCCTTGTAGTAGTCGTCAATATCCCGCTCGGCCTTCTCTGAAGCAAGCTCTCTCTCGGATGACCTGCTTGCCGCCTCTTCGCAGGCTTTCGCGAAGGAATCGCGGAAGGCTTTGTTATCCTTTTTATCGATAATCGCCTTAAGTGCCCTGTGCACCATAAGGTCGGGATACCTTCTTATCGGCGAGGTGAAATGGCAGTAGCTTTCCAGGCTAAGCCCGAAGTGCCCCTCGTTTTTGGTGTCGTACTTTGCCTTAGCCATCGACCTGAGAAGCATACGGCTTATGAGCCTCTCGGCGGGGTCGCCCTTAATGCTCTCTAAAAAGTCGGCAAGCAGCTTTGGCCTTACGCCTTTGTTGACATCCAGCCACAGCCCCATTGCGTTTATGAACTCGACGAAGCCTTCCATCTTTTCCTCGGAGGGGCGCTGATGCACCCTGTACACGCAGGGCACGCCCTTGCCTTCTATATACTCGGCGACAACCTCGTTGGCGAGCACCATAAACATCTCTATCATCTCGTTGCTCTCATAAAGAGGGTATGGGGCGATGTCTAACACCCTGCCGTCCGAATCAAGAATGATTTTGGTTTCATCCGAAATGAAGTTAATGGCGCCCGCGGCGTTTCTTTTCCTTCTCAAAACACCGGCAAGTTCCTTGCAGGCAAACAGCATATCCTTTACATCTTCGTACTCCGAAGCGATAATACCGCCCTTTAAGATTTCGGCAACCTCGAGGTAGGTCATGCGGCGGTTGGATTTAATAACCGACTTCATAAACTCCCTGTTCCTGATGTTGCCCGCGCCGTCAAGCTCTATCTTTACGGTTAGCGTGAGCTTTTCCTCGTTGGGGCGCAGCGAGCATACCCCGTTGCTTAAGGTTTCGGGAAGCATGGGAAAAACCGAATCGGGGAAGTACACGCTTGTGCCTCTTTCCAGCGCCTCCTTATCGATGGCGCTTCCTCTGGGGACATAATGCGATACATCGGCGATATGCACATATAGGATATACCCGCCTTCCGCCCTTTGCAGGCTTATCGCGTCGTCGAAGTCCTTTGCGTCCTCGCCGTCTATGGTTATGGTGTAAAGGTCCCTGAGGTCTGTCCTGCCCTCAAAGTCGGGCTCGTACTTAATAGCTTCCGCCGCCTCAAGCACCTTTTGCGGGAATTGGTCCTCGAAGCCGTAGCCGTGCAGAATGGACAAAACCTCGGCGTCGCGCTCTCCGCTCTTGCCCAGAACCCTTAAAATTTCGCCGTTTACCCTGTCTATCTGAGGGTCGGGCTTTACCTTAACTATAACCTTGCTGTTGTTGGGGCTTCCCTTGTTTAGCTTATGAGGCACATAAATGTATGTGAAAAAGTCCTTGTTGTCGGGTATGACATAGCCGCCCTGCTCTAGCTTTATATAGGTTCCCACCAGCTTGTCGTTGCCACGCTCGTCTACGCCCACTACTTCGCCTTCGCCGCCGCCCATAACCCTGACCCTCACGGTGTCGCCGTGAAGGGCGCCGTTCAAAGACCTGTTGGGTATAAAGATATCCTCCCCGCCGTCCTCGCGGATCAAAAAGGCGAAGCCGCGCCTGTTGCCTTTCAGCCTACCCTTTACCACCTTTGGCCTTCCTGCGAATATCATGCCGTTTTCTATGAATACCCTGCCGTCGTTTTGCAGCTCTCGCAGGAATTTCTCAAAAGAGGTATTGGCGGCTTTAGAGCGCACATGAAGCCTCCGCCTTAACTCCTCTTTGGTGCAGCCCAGTTTGTCCGATTTTATTTCCTGAAATATTTTTTCTTTAAAACTCATTTCGTTCCTTCAAGTTTATTTTGCTTTTGTCCTTATTTATTATACCATATCATATTATATAAAAAGCCTTCCGCGGGTCGCGTTTTCGCGGAAGGCTGCGCGTTTATTGTTCAATCGCCCTACTTGTTTTGCGCGGCGGGAAGGATGCCTATCTTTATGCCGCCCTTGCCGATAATAAGAGCCTTATCCTTTAGCGTAAGCACGCCCGTAAGCAGGGGGAAGGCCAGAAACACTATCGCCATAACCACGCCCAGCGAATAGATAAAGTATTGAAGCCCGAGGGGCTTAAACACCTGCTGGAAAGCAAGTGCGATATCCTTTACCATCAACTCTCCCAAAACGGGGTCGAACCTGCCGCTTGCCGCGGGGAACAAGGCGATAAAGACATACAGCAAAGGAAGGGTTAGGACCGTGCTGAATATGGTTATAAACAAGGTGAGGGCGTCCCTCTTCTTTTTGTCCCTTACCGTCGCACAGACATTGGAAAAGGTCATAATGCCCGCGGCCATTACGCCTATTACTATCACATATTGCAAAATGAGGTTTGGAAGGCCGTATATCGCCGCGAATATCGGCGCTATCTTGCTTGCCGTAAGCAAAAACAATATCCCCACAATTATAATGGCCACCGCCAGCGCGAGAAGCCCGATTTGAATTTTAGATTTTTTATTCAAAATATTTCCTCCCTAAATTATTTACTATACGCTATTCGAGAATGTTTGTGGTTATGTAATCTACGCCCCACTTGGCAAGCGCGGTCGCCGCTTTATAGCTGTTTACCGTCCAGCAGTTTATCTTTATGCCGTTGTCGTGCAGAAGCTTTACGCGCTCTTTGGTAAGCTCCCTGAAATAAATATCGAGGTCGAGGTTGTATTTCTTCAGCTTTTCGATGAGCCCGCCCTCGAACACGCAGGTGAGGTACTGCGCGGGCTGGTCGGGGTAAAGCTCGCGGAGGGTAATAAGGTTGGGCAAATCGAAGGAGATAAATATTGTCCTCTCCAGATACCCCATACCGTCTATGATCTTGGTTATCTCGATTATATCCTCTTTCTCGAAGTGGTTTTTAAGCTCTAAAACAGCGGCCGAATTATACTTTTTGCATATATCGATGTATTCTTCCATTGTCGGAATGTACAGATCTCCGTTAATTTTGCCATTTGTGTCCTTAAGCTTAAGGCTTCTTAATTTTTCAAACTTCGTTTGCTCTACGGGGAAGTTGGCCTCGGCTACCCTTCCCGTGGTGTCGTCGTGGATGGTGACAAACTTGCCGTCCGCCGTCCTGTGCACATCGGTTTCTATGCCGAAGTAGCCCCTCTCGCCGGCAAGGGTATAAGCGGGTATTGTGTTTTCTTTCCGCAAGCCGCTCAAGCCCCTGTGAGCGATAAGCAGGGTGTTGCTCTTGTCAAAATATATCGCCTTTTTGTAGGGCCTGTTAAGCCTCGCTATATAGTGTATGGCTTCCTTAATGTAGTGCTTAAATGGGATTTTGTCGTTTCTTACCGTTTTCATTTCTTCCTTCCCGCAAAATGTGCTCGTCAAAATTCTAACAGATACCGCCGCCGATTGCAATATTAAATATTCGCCCCCGCACATATAATTTGCGAAGCTTTGTTCTGAAATTAATAGCCTTCGTGCCGCCTGAAGGCACGCCTTAAGGGCTTTGCCATAGAAATACGGCGCCTGTTTTTGCGGTGCAAAAAAATTTTGCTACAAATTTTCAAAAAAGTATCCGCAACGCAACTTTTTAAGTTATAATGGTAGGTGAAAGTTACAAAACTAAAACATTTTATTAGAGAGCGATTCATGGAAAAGTATGTAACCAAGAGAGAAAAATTCGCCTTTGCCTTCGCTGCTATGGGCAGCTACATGATAGCGGGCTTTGCCAACGGCTATCTTACCATCTTCTTTACCGACCTGCTTATAGTCACGCCTTCCTTTGTTTTCGGGCTAATGCTGTTCGCCAGGGTGTGGGATATGGTAAACGACCCCATAATGGGTATTATCGTGGACAAGACCAACACAAAGTACGGCAAGATGCGCCCCTATGTTTTTATCGGCGCGATAGCCATGTTTATCTTTACGATACTTTTATTCCTTCCGATATATAAAGCGGCGCCGCTCACCAAAATGATCTACGCCGCCATTATGTACATTTGCTACGGCATGGCGTACACTCTCGTTGATGTCCCCGCGATGGGCCTTATGAGCGTCGCCACCCCCAACAGCAAAGAGATGGCAGACCTTCTTTCCTTCTATGTCACTATCGGCTCGGTAGCCGCCGTAATACCCATGGGGCTTATCCCCTTGTTTGTCGAGATAATACCCTCGAAGATATGGGCGTACTTCGCCTTCGCCATATTCGCGGGCTCCCTCACGGCGGCAGCCTACCTTATACTCTTCTTTAAGTCCAAGGAGCGCTGCGCGACCCAAACGGCATCCATAAAGGTAAGGGATATGCTAAAGGTCGTTTCCAAAAACAAACCTATGGCGCTCACCCTTCTGGCTTCGATGATAGCGGGTACAAGGTATCTCATAATACCCGCCGCTATGTATGTCGCGACCTATGTTATAAGAATGGGCGACCTTAGCGCCGAAACCGTCACCCTCATCCTTTCTGCTATTGTGGGCGGCGGAATGTTCGCGGGCATACTTCTTTCGCCCAAGCTGTACGCCAAATTCGGCTACAAGCGTGTTTACCTCACCTCCGCCTTTGTGGGCGCGGCCTTCCTCGGCGCGGGCTTCTTTGTCGGTGTGTACGGCAACTATTACGCTTCGCTTGCCTTTGTCGCCATAGGCGGCCTTGCCCTTGGCACATACAATGTGCTTCCCTACCCCATGGTCGGCGACAGCCTCGACTACCTCGAATGGAAGACGGGCCAGCGTATGGAAGGCGTTTGCTTCAGCCTCAATTCCTTCGTTACCAAATTCAATAACGCGATAGGCTCCATCGGTATAGCTATAGGGCTTATGGCGATAGGCTTTAAGCAGCCCATCGAAAGCGGGGTACCCTTACCGCAATCCGAGGGCACCCAAAGAGGCATATTCGCCCTTGTTACCCTCATACCCGCTATAGGCTTCCTGCTCTCGGCGATACCCATTTTCTTCTACGATTTCTGCGGCGAAAAGAAAGAGCAGATACTTGCCGAACTTGCCGAAAGGCGCAAGGCTTGCTCGGTATTTAAGAACAACGAAGAGTTCGATGTTTGCATGGAAGAAGCGGCCGAAGCCAAAGCCGAAAACTGACAATATAGCAATGCAAAAACTAAAGGCGGCCATTGGCCGCCTTTTTGTATTCTTTGTATTATCCGCCTAGTTATAAAACCCTTTTGTCACCAGTTCTATTGCCATTTCGAAAACCCTCGTGGCGTCCTCTTCGCTTACCGTGCAGGTTTCAAGTATAAGCGCTTTATAAATCGAAAACAGCACATTGGAGAGCAGCTCTGTGTCGGTTATGCGGAACCTTCCTTCCTTTACGCCCTCGTCCAGAATACTCTTGAGAAAGCCGCGCGACTGGTTGTTTATTTCCTTATAAGGGTCTTCCTTAAAGGTCAGCGGGAATATCTCGGGGTCCAGTATCAGAAGGCGCTTTAGCCTTTCGTCGCTAACCAGCTGCCTGAGCGCCATCTCACACATAACCTCAAACTTGCGCAAAATATCTTGCGTGTTGTTTGCGGCGTCGATAGCCTTCTGCTGCCATATCTTAAGAAGATAGCATACCGACTTGGAGTACAAATCTTCCTTGCCCTCGACATACTTATAAAGGGCGCCCTTTGTCCAGCCAAGCTCGGACGCGATATCCTCTATCGTTGTCTTTTTGTAGCCGTATACCGAAAAGATTTTGATTGCCGCTTCGTAAATTCTCTTAAGTTTTGCTTCTCTGTCCATATCTCTCTTTGTTAACAAGTAAACGCATTGTTATGCGGTTTACCGATTTGATATTTTAATTATACAATCTTTTTAATTTTCCGTCAATTAACATTCCCGAAATTTTACCAAAAAGCGGCAAAGCCGTGCCGGGCAATGTAAAATATGGTAATGATGTGTTCGCTTTAATATGTTATAATTAATATGAGTGAAAAAATGAAAAAGAGATTTCTGTTATTGTTTTCTGCTTTTATTTTGGTTCTTGCTGTCTTTCTGGGCGGCTGCCTCGGAGGCAACAAAGGAGGCGGTGGCAATACTGTCCCCGATCCCGGCAAAGACCCCGAAACTCCCGCCGAAGAAGTATTTTTCGATTATTCGGCCTTAAACTACAACCCCGAGTACTCCAACCCTTCCGACCCAAACGAAAAGGGCTTTATCATATACGACAACATCGATTTTACACTCGTTACCTTCCGGGTAGCGACCCCCATGTCGCCATATTTTATAATATCCCAAGGCAACAAGGTGTTTGCGACCATCAAAAAACCGGACACTTTGCCCTCTTATCCCCCTTTCAGCCCCGATAAGCCCGGCGAATACACCGTAGAGGTAATTGCGCCCAAAGCTGGCAAGAATTCCCGCGACCTCGCGGGCAGGTTCACCATTAAGGTTTCGGCGGGCGGTTTCCCGACAGAAATAGCCTTCGACTTTATCAATTTCGACACGGGCGAAAAAGAAGACCCCCGCGCGGGCGAAAAATACACCATTATCCCAAAAGCCTTTGCCGAGGGCAGGGCAACCGCTCTATCGGGCGAAAGGTACTCGGGCAGCTGGCAGGCGGTATTTATGTTCCCAAACGCTCTGGATTCCTCGCAGGCGCAGACGCTGTGGGACACCAACCACCCGCTGACGGGCGACCTGACTGTAACCATTCCCAACCTTATATTGGACGGAAAATTAAGGGCTTCATACAGGATAACTGTCGAAGGGCGCACCCAGCCGATACTTTTCCAAAGCGATATTCCGGTCGAAAACAATTACGCCGGCCTATCCTTCAGCTTCGACAACCTGGAAAGCAAAAACCTATCGATACCTTATAACTGCACTAACTTTTTCCAGAGGCTTCAGGCCCGCCACACCTTTGATAACGGGCAAAGCGAGCCCGTAACCCCCGTATCCTACTCGGGCTCCAAAAAAGGCGACACCGTGCTTTTCATAAAGTACACGGGGCAGCAAAGCTTCGCGGGCTAC
>DGDU01000005.1:61425-76242 GCA_002385605.1 Christensenella sp. UBA3944 | reverse complement strand
GACAGCAGCATGTTCCAATACGAAAAAAACAACATGATAACAAAATGGAACTACAATCTGGCAAACGGGCACGACTGCTATTACACCGACGACATAGTATTTGTAGGGCCGCTGACAGCCGCGCAAAACGGCAAATGGACAATCTATTACAGGCCCTCGATTTGCGAAAGCTTCCTTGGGGGGCAAAAGAATTACAACAAAGAGATACTTAAGATATTCGACGAAACCGAGGTATGGATTTCCTCGGAAATAACAATAAATTACCCGTATGATTAGAAATGATTTAAGAAACATAGCAATTATAGCGCATGTTGACCACGGCAAAACAACGCTTGTGGACGCGCTTTTGAGGCAGGGCGGTATGTTCCGCGAAAACCAGGTAGTAGAAACCTGCGTTATGGACAATAACCCCCTCGAAAGAGAAAGAGGCATAACGATTCTTGCCAAAAACACCTCCTGTATTTACAAAGACATAAAAATAAACATTGTGGACACCCCCGGCCACGCCGACTTTTCGGGCGAGGTAGAGCGGGTGCTTAAACTCATTAACGGCGTCGTCCTTCTGGTGGACGCCTACGAAGGCCCCATGCCGCAAACAAGGTTTGTGCTGCAAAAGGCCCTCGAAATGGGGCATAAGGTTATAATCTGCATAAACAAATGCGACAAGCCCGACGCCCGCCCCGCCGAGGTTCTCGAAGAGGTTTACGAGCTTCTGCTTGACCTTAACGCCGACGACGAGCAGCTCGAAAGCCCCATAGTTTACTGCTCGGGAAGGACGGGGAGAGCCTCTTACAATCCCGATTCCCTGGGCGACAGCTTAGAGCCGCTTTTTGAAACGATTCTGAAGCACATTCCCCCGCCCGAGGGCGACGAGGAAGGGCCCCTCCAGGTTCTTGTTTCCGCCATAGACTACAACGACTATGTGGGTAGGATAGCCATAGGTCGCATAGAAAGGGGCGTAATGAAAGCAAATCAGGATGTGGTTGTATGCAACTACTTCAGCCCCGAAGTTTTCAATTCCAAGATTACAAACATCTATCAGTTTAACGGGTTGAACCGCATCAATGTCGAAACGGCGATGGTGGGCGATGTCGTATGCTTCAGCGGCATAGAAAATGTGACGATAGGGCAGACAATCTGCTCGCCGCTCAAGGTCGAGCCCCTTAACTTCGTTAAGATATCCGAGCCCACTTTGCAGATGGTGTTCTCGGTTAACGACAGCCCCTTCGCGGGAAGGGAAGGTAAGTTTGTGACCTCGAGGCACCTAAGGGCAAGGCTATATAAAGAACTTCTGAAGGATGTTTCGCTTAAGGTCGAGGACGGCGACGCGACCGATTCCTTCGTGGTTTCGGGAAGGGGCGAAATCCACCTTTCGATATTAATAGAGAACATGCGGCGCGAAGGCTACGAGTTTCAGGTATCGATGCCCCGCGTCATAAACAAGATTATAGACGGCAAGCTCTACGAGCCTATGGAGAGGCTGACTGTCGAAGTCCCCGACTGGGCGGTTAGTTCCATTATGGAAAGCATGGGTATAAGGCAGGGCGAGCTTATAAATATGCAGCCCTATAATAACAGGGTCAAAATGGAGTTCAAAGTGCCCGAAAGAGGGCTTTTGGGATACCGAAACGAATTTATGACGGATACGCACGGAGAAGGCGTAATGAGTTCGCTGTTCGACGGCTACGCCCCCGCCAAAAAGAGCATACCCCGCAGAGCCTACGGCGCTTTGGTAGCTTACGAGAGCGGCGAGGCGGTAACTTACGGGCTTTACAACGCGCAGGAAAGAGGGGTGTTGTTCATCGGCCCCCAGACCCCCGTGTACGCGGGAATGGTTGTAGGGTACTCGCCCAAATCCGAAGACATAGTGGTTAATGTGTGCAAGAGAAAGCATGTTACCAATATGCGCGCGGCGGGAAGCGACGAGGCTTTGAGGCTGGAAACGCCCAGAAAGTTTTCGCTGGAGGAGTGCATAGAGTTTATCGCCGAGGACGAAATGCTCGAGGTAACCCCCAAAAACTTAAGGATACGCAAGATTATCCTAAGCCACGAAGAGCGCATGAGAAAGATAATGAAGGAAAGGAAAAACGGCTGATATTGCGCATTAAGGGCAAAACCGGGTGTTTACCTTATTAAATTAATGTGTTATAATCAATGTGTAGTGTAATAATTCAAAGGAGAATAGTCGTATGGATTTTGGAAAATTATGGGATAGAATAGTGGATTTTTTCAATACGGGCTATAACCTGTATTATGTTATAGGCGGCGCCGTGCTTCTCCTTCTTATCGTTGTAATCGCCTGCGTAGCGGCGGGAAGGAAGGGCAAGAAGTATAAAGCCGAAGAAGAGGTGGTAGCGGCGGTAGAGCCTCCGGTAAAGAAAGCCGAAGCCCCTGAAGCCGAGACTGCAGCCGCGACGGTTACGGTAGACAAGGCCCCGGACGCGCCCGCAAAGCCCGTCACACAATATGACGGCGGCACAAAGCTTGCCATAATGACTCCCGCGCCCCAGCCTAAAAAGCCCGAGCCTCCCAAAGAGGAAGCGCCTCCCGCGGCTCCTCCCGTAAGCCCCGAGAAAGAGGAGAACGAAAAGATAGAAGAGTCCTTAAAGCGCCCCGGCGTCATCCAGATTTATAAGGACACAAGCGACCGCTTCCGCTTCCGCATTAAGGCTTCCAACAGCTTTATAGTCGGGCACAGCCAGGGCTACACCACAAAATACGCCTGCAAGAACGGCATAAAGGCAATCGCCAACATGGTGGATGCCGAAGTGGTAGACACAACCAAGCTGGATTACAAGCCCGTAATCGGCAGGGCTGTGTTTGAGATTTACCGCGACAACGAGAACAAGTTCCGCTTCCGCATAAGGGCGGCTAACACCAATAACATTCTCGCGAGCCAAGGCTATACCACAAAGGAAAACTGCATAAACGGCATAAAGAGCGTAAAGCACATCATACTCAATCATACGCTGCAGGACTTGACGCTGGCTAACCCAAAAGCCGAAGAATAATGACAGGGTCGCGCAAGCGGCCCTTATTCGTGGCCTCAGACGGCAGCCCGCTTGCGGGCTCAAAATCGGCAGAATAGCTGCGCAATTTGTGCTAAACTAGCTAAAATACCAAAGGCGATAGGGCAAAAAAGGGCTTTGGCGAGAAATACCGCAAAACGATTTTACTTTTTATTTTTTTTATAGATTTTTCTTTAAGAAGCCCCGTTTGCCTATTGACTTTGGCAATGTTTTGAGATATCATTCTATAATGAAGGAGTAGTGCGGTGGACATTGTAGTATTGGACGGCTATTGCCTTAATCCCGGAGATCTGGACTGGAGCAAGCTGGGTGAGCTTGGCAATCTTGCGGTTTACGACCGCACTCCTTACAACCGGATAACCGAAAGAATGGGCGAAGCCACCGTAATGCTCACCAACAAATGCGTAATAGATAGGGCAATAATAGATGCCCTGCCTAACCTGCGCTACATCGGCGAGCTCGCCACGGGCTACAATAACATCGACATCGCCTACGCCGCCTCTAAAGGTATTACTGTCACCAACATCCCCGCTTACAGCACCGAAAGCGTAGTTCAGCATGTTTTCGCCCTCATACTGGAGATTTTCTCGAGGGCGGGCACTCACGATGCCTCGGTAAAGAACGGGGACTGGGTAAGGTCGAAAGATTTCTGCTACTACAACGGCGTCAGCGAATTAAGCGGCAAGACAATCGGCATAATAGGATATGGGAGAATAGGCCGCAGGGTAGCCGAGGTAGCCAAGGCGTTCGGGCTCAATGTGCTTGCCTACAACAAAGGAAAAACAGAGGGCGCGGGCGAGGGCGTAAGGCTTACAAAGACGCTTGAAGAGCTTCTTTCTCAAAGCGACATAGTGTCGCTTAACTGCCCTCTGACGGCCGAAAACGCGGGGTTCATAAATAAAGAAACCCTTAAGCTGTTCAAGGACGGCTCGGTGCTTATAAACACGGCGAGGGGCGGGCTGATAAACGAAAAGTATCTGGCGGAGGCTTTAGAGAGCGGAAAGATAAGGGCCGCGGGGCTGGATGTTCTATCCAAAGAGCCGCCCGACGCTTCCAACCCGCTGCTAAGCGCGCCTAATACCGTAATAACCCCGCACACGGCGTGGGCGACGGCGGAGGCAAGGGCCAGGCTTCTGGACATAGCCGTAGCCAACCTGAAGGCGTTTCTTGATGGAAACCCTATAAATAAAGTCAACTGAAGTAAAATATTTAACAGAAATATATAGGTTTACATAATGGAAAAGATAGCGATAATCGATCTCGGCTCCAACACCGCAAGGCTTGTTATAGCGAACATAATGGACGGCGGCTATTTTATGGTCGTCGACGAGCTCAAAGAACCCGTGAGATTGGCTCAGGACATGGAAATTGACGGGTATCTGCGCCCCCTGCGCATGGCACAGACTATAAAGACGCTGCGCACCTTCCGCACGCTTTACGAGAGCCATAAGGTGGACAAGGTTTTCGCCTATGGGACGGCTGCCGTCCGCAGGGCAAAAAACCAGAAAACATTTATAGACGATGTGCAGACGGCCTGCGGCATAAAGCTAACCGTAATTTCCCAGGAAGAGGAAGCGGCGTTTGTATATCAGGGCGTTATCAACTCGATGGAAGTCCCCAAGGGGCTTATTGTGGACATAGGCGGCGGCAGCGTCAAGATGATTTATTATAACCGCCGCGTAATGATAGCGCAGGACACCCTGCCTTTCGGCGCGGTGACGCTCACCGAAAAATTCGCAAATTACACCCACCCCGAGGAGAGGGCGCTCGCAATAGAAAAGTATGTGGGCGAGCATCTTGCAAAACTCCCCTGGCTTGCAGACTTAGACCCCGAAACCCAGCTTATCGGCGTGGGCGGCTCCATCCGCAATCTCGGCAAAATAAGCCGCAAGATAAAGAAGTATCCTCTTGACATGGCTCACAATTACAGGATACCTTTTGACGAATTCGAAACCATTTACGACACCATTAAGCCCCTCGACCTCGACAAGACAGCGAGAATCAAGGGACTTTCCAGCGCCAGGGCGGATATATTCCCCGCCGCGCTGTCGGTGATAGCCGCCATAAAGAATTACAGTTACAACGGCTTCGACCCCAATGAAATCATCATAAGCGGCGCAGGGCTTCGCGAGGGCGCGATGTTCCGCTACGCCCTCCCCACCGTCGCCGAAAAGCCAATAAGCGATATCCTGGGGCACAGCATTTATACGCTTTTGCACCACTTCAATATGAATATCGCTCACGCCGAGCATGTGTTCGACCTTTCGATGCAGCTCTTCCGCCAGCTTAAGGTTCTGCACAAGCTGCCCCGCTCTTATGTAAAGGTGCTAAGGGTCGCCAGCATGCTGCACGACATAGGCAGCAGCTTCAAGTTCTACGACCATCACAAACATTCGATGTACTTTATCCTTAACAGCAACCTATACGGCATACCGCAAAAAGACCTCGTTCTCGCGGCTATCGTTGCGGGCTTGCACTATAAGGACGGGCTTGAAAGCCTGGATATGGCCAAGTACCTTACGATGCTTACAGAGGAAGACCTCGAGGCGGCCAAGAAGCTGGGCGTTATCGTCCGTATTGCCGAGTGCTTCGACAGAAGCTGCGGCGGCGTCATAACAGGGCTTACCTGCGATGTGCTGGGCGACAGCGTAATACTTAAGACAAAGACGGCGGGCGACTGCACGCTCGAGATAAAGGACGCTATGGAGGCCCTGCCCGAATTCAGGCGCGCCTTCCGCAAGAATCTGGAAATTCTGTAAATGCCTATAATACTGCTTGCTTCGCGCTCTCCCCGCCGCAGGGAGCTTCTTAAAAACATTGTCGGCGAATTTGATGTAATGGCGCCCGAGGCGGACGAATCCGAAGTCAGGGAAACCCCCGGGGAAACCGCCCTTGCCGTGGCTGAAGCTAAGCTTAAGGCGGTACCTAACCCCGAAGATTACGACGCCGTTATTGTTTGCGACACCCTTGTTTATCTCGACGGTGTGTATTACGGAAAGCCCAAAGACGAGGCTGACGCTAAGCGGATGCTAAAGGAATTAAGCGGCAAAACGCATACAGTGGTTAGCGGCTTTATCGTTTGGGCAAAGGGTAAAGAGGTAAGGCAGGCGGTAACTTCTTATGTGACATTCAAAAAGCTGTCCGAACCCGAAATCGAAGATTATGTGCGCACCGAACGCCCCCTTGATAAGGCGGGGTCGTACGGCGCCCAGGACGGAAAGCTGGTCGAAAAGATAGAAGGAAGCTATACCAATGTCGTGGGGCTTCCCGTCGAGGCTTTAACCGACGCGCTCGCGGAGCTTAAAATAATATAACCCCAAGGCTTAAGAGGGTGATATGCCTAAGATGAATGTAATAGTCGATATGGGTACAAGCAATGTTTCGGTTTTTTGCAAAAACCTATTGCTCAGGGAGCCCAATATCGCCCTGATTCGCAGGAAAAACGGCGCAGAGCTTGTCGCCTTCGGCAGCGATGCCCTCAATATGGTCGGCGTGACCGACGAAAACTGCAGCTTTATCTGCCCCGTGTCCGACGGAGTTATCGTTAACTCCGAAGTGGCGGGGCTTATTATTGCCCATTGCCTCAATAAAGTACTGTCCAAAAAGCTGTTTACGGCTATAAAGATATATGCCGTTATCCCCTGCGGGCTGTCCGTAGCCGAAAGGGAGAGCGCCGAGGCGGCTTTCTATAAGGCGGGGTATAAGGATGTAACGCTTGTGGAAAGCGTCCTTGGGTTTTTGCCCTTTGTGGACGGCGCGGGGACGGCGGTCGCCGATATAGGCGGCGGCACAACCGAGCTTGCCGTGCTTACAGACAAGGGTATACTTTCGGGCTGCTCGCTTAATGTGGGCGGAAAGGAAATAGACAGGCGCGTAAAGGATAAAGTGCTTGATATCTATAACCTTGCCATAAGCGAGTTCGCCGCCGAAAAGCTCAAAACAGAGATAGGCAGCCTGTACGACAACAACGCCGCTTCAATGAGCGTAGCGGGCAGGGGAGTGCTGGATAAATCGGTAAGGCGGGAGGATATCTCAGCCGAAAACATAAAGGGGCCCATAAGTTTCTGCTACAAGAAAATCGTCGATGTCGCCGAAAGCCTGTTTACCACCATACCTTCGGGAATGGTAAGGGATGTAGCGGCAAGAGGCATATACTTCGGCGGGGGCGGCGCCGCCATGCACGGGCTTCAGGACTTTGTTACAAAGTATCTCGGCATTAACGCATACATAGACCCCGAACCCGAAACGGTAATTCTGCGGGGCATAGACAAGCTGATAGAAAGCGGAAAAACAGAGAGCTTTCACAAATAAATGAGTTTTAATTATCCGCGATTGCCTTAAGCCCGAGATGGTGCGGGCTGCGCTTCACTAGTCTAGTTATCCGAACTCACTCCATCTGGCTTTGCTTTAGAAAGATCACTTAATTTCTTTTAGCGCCCGCTTTGGCGGACGGCTTTTTATTTATACGCTTTCGGCATTTTTGTTGTAATAAACTTTTTATATATGATATAATTACAATAATATAAAGCCGTTAATTTTAGCGGAAAGGGAATGTTTTATGAGGAAGGAAGATCTTAAACATCAGATTTTTACCATACCCAACATTTTGACCTATATCCGAATGCTCTCGATACCGGTCTATATGTATTTTACGATTGCAAAAAGCTCGTATATACTCAGGTCGGCGGAGTTTCCCGGCGGCTTCCCGCTTATAGGGCTTATAATTATGGTAGTCGCGGCGGCCACCGATGTGTTCGACGGTATGATAGCGAGAAAGTTCAACCAAACCTCCGACCTGGGGACGCTTCTCGATCCCCTGGCGGATAAGCTTATGCACACGATGGCGGCGCTGTCGCTGGTTATTATAGACTTTGTGCATTGGGCGTTTGTCGTCCTAATGCTCGTTAAGGAAGGGCTGATGATTGCCGCGGGCATACTGATGGCAAACGACAGCAAGCTTATAAGGCCCGTTATGATGGGCAAAGTCGCTTCGGCCACGATTTCAACCGCTATATTTATGTGCTACTTCCACCCCTTCTTCGCGCAAAAGGTCTTTTATCTGGACTGGATAGTGCTGTCGATAGGCGTCGTGCTTACCTATGTGGCCTTTTCGATTTATTTCAAGCAGGCCCTGCCCATCATTAAAAACATCTTTGCCAAAAAGAAGGCGGCAAAGACGGGCGTTTCGGAAGAAAATAAAGAAGAAAGCAACAGCTAAACAAATACGCAGAGGTTTATATAATGTCACTCCCCAAAAATTACGAGCCGCAAACCTTTGAAGGCCCCATTTATCGCGAATGGGAGCAAAAAGGCTATTTTACACCCCAAATCGACCAGGACAAAGCCCCTTACAGCATTGTGATACCCCCGCCCAACATCACGGGGCAGCTTCACATGGGGCACGCCCTTAACAACACCATACAGGATATCATTATCCGCCACAAGCGCATGCAGGGCTTTTCTACGCTCTGGCTGCCCGGCACCGACCACGCAAGCATCGCGACCGAGGTCAAAATTGTCGAACAGCTTAACAAAGAGGGCTTAAGCAAAGAGGCCATCGGGCGCGAAGAGTTCCTCAAAAAAGCTTGGGCATGGAAAGAAAAGTATGGCGGAAAGATAGTAGAGCAACTCAGGCGCCTCGGTTCCTCCTGCGATTGGACGAGGGAAGCCTTCACAATGGACGAGCGCTGCTCGAAAGCGGTAAAAGAGGTATTCGTTAACCTTTACCGCCAGAATAAGATTTACCGCGGCAGCAGGATTATAAACTGGTGCCCCGACTGCAAGACGGCGCTTTCGGACGCCGAGGTCGAGTACGAAGAAAAGGCTAGCCATCTTTGGCACATAAGATACCCCTACGAGGACGGCAGCGGCTACCTTGTGGTTGCCACCACCCGCCCCGAAACGATGCTGGGCGATACCGCCGTAGCCGTAAACCCCGAGGACGAAAGGTACAAGGCGCAAATAGGCAAGAGGGTAAGGCTGCCGCTTACCGACAGGCTTATACCCATCGTTGCCGACAGCTATGTCGAGATAGGCTTCGGTACCGGCGCCGTTAAAATTACCCCCGCGCACGACCCCAACGACTTCGAGGTAGGCTTAAGGCACGGGCTCGAGGTTATAAGGGTTATGGACGATGGCGGCGTTATGAACGAAAACGCCTTCGCCTATACGGGAATGACGAGGGAAGCCGCCCGCAAGAAGATAGTCGAAGACCTCAAGGCGCAGGGCCTTATGGAAAAGATAGAGCCCTACACCCACAATGTCGGCGAGTGCTACCGCTGCAGAAGCGTTGTCGAGCCCATCGTAAGCAAGCAATGGTTTGTGCGCATGGACGACCTCGCCAAGCCCGCCATAAAGGCCGTGAGAAGCCGCAAAATCGTCTTTATACCAGAGAGGTTCTCGAAAATTTACTTCAACTGGATGGAGAATATTAAGGACTGGTGCATAAGCCGCCAGCTTTGGTGGGGGCACCGCATACCCGCCTGGTACTGCCAGGACTGCGGCGAGGTAATAGTCGAAAAGACCGACCCCACTCGTTGCCCCAAGTGCGGCAGCGCCAACCTTAAGCAGGACGAGGATGTCCTTGATACCTGGTTCAGCAGCGCACTTTGGCCCTTCTCGACCATGGGATACCCCGAGATGACGCCCGACCTCAAATACTTCTACCCCACCAACCTTTTGGTGACGGCGTACGATATAATCTTCTTCTGGGTAGCCAGAATGATTTTCTCGGGCATAGCTCATATGGGCGAAATACCCTTCCCCGAAGTGCTTATCCACGGCATTGTGCGCGACGCTTTGGGCAGAAAGATGAGCAAGTCTTTGGGCAACGGCATCGACCCCCTCGAGCTTATAGACAAATACGGCGCCGACGCGCTTCGGTTCAGCCTTTGCATGGGCGTTGCCCCCGGCTCGGATATCCGCTTCTCCGAAGATAAGATGGAGCCCGCCCGCAACTTCCTGAACAAAATCTGGAACGCCTCGAGATATGTGCTTTCCAACTGCGAGGGCAAGAAACTGCCCGATTTCGGCTCTTTCTCCTTAGGCTATGCCGACAAGTGGATTCTTTTCAGGCTAAACAAAACGGTATCCGAGGTTAACGCCAACCTCAAAAAGTACGAGCTCGGGCTCGCCGCGCAAAAACTTTATGACTTCATCTGGAGCGACTTCTGCGACTGGTACATAGAGCTTACAAAGCCCGTCCTTTACGGCAGCGACGAAAAGAAAAAGGACGAAACGCTCTCGGTGCTTATGTACACGCTTAAGAGCATACTTAAGCTCATGCACCCCTTTACGCCCTTTATCACCGAGAAAATCTGGCAGGAGCTTGGCGAAAGCCAGACCATAATGCTGGAGAAATATCCCACCGCCTGCAAGAAGCTTGCCTTCGGCAAGGATTACGCGAGGTTCGAGAATGTAAAGGAGATTATCCGCTCCATCCGCAATATAAGGGCGGAAGCGGGCGCGCCGCCTTCAAAGAAGCTAACGCTTTATATAGCTTCCGACGACAAGGCCTACCTCAAGAGGTGCTCGGCGTATATCTGCAGGCTTGCCAATGTGGGCGAAATTCGCTTTATTAATTCGGCTTCGGACATAAAAGAAAAGGTTTCCAACGCCGTTTTGGAGCATAGCGAAATATATATTCCTTTGGGCGAGCTTATCGACATAGAAAAAGAAATCCAAAGGCTTAACAAAGACCTGGAGAAGGCGCGCGCCGAGGTCGAGAGAAGCGAAAAAATGCTTGGTAATCCCGGCTTTGTGAACAAAGCGCCCAAACACCTTATCGACAAAGAAAAGGATAACCTCGCGGCAAATACCGAGCTTTGCGCCAAGCTGGAAGCGAGAATAAAAGAGCTTAGCGAAGTTTCCGAATAAGGCAGAATAAGATAATCAATCTGAAAGCGTATCGTATCGGTACGCTTTTTGTTTTGGCAAAGGTTTAGAGGCTACAAAACTTTTATGGTTTTTATCCGCTCCGCCATTGCCTCTATGCGTATGCAGTAGCGGCCGCTCGAGTCGAGGTCGATTTCTATTTTAAGTGTTTCGGTGGGGTAGTCGAAGTAGCTTGACAGCACGCCGTCTATGTCGGCCCTAAGGACTCGCATAAGCCCGTTGGGGAGGTTTTCTTTGTCGTTTAAGAGAACTCTTTTTAGCCTCAGGAAGGCGGTGTTGCTGTTGGTGTTTTTCATATCTAACCTCTTTTTTTAAGCAGACGCGAGAAAAAGCTCTGGTACGGCCTTTCGCAGTCGTAAACCCTGTTGCTCTTGCCCAAAACGCAGTCGGCAAGCATCCTGTATGCCGTGTAGCAGCGCTCGCTGCCAGTTTCGGCAAAGGTGCCCGCAAAGCCTATTTTATCGTCCTCGGGTATGGCGCCCTTTAATTCGACGCGGAGAAGCCTCGCGATGTCGGAGGCGTTCATGGCGGTATCTTTTGCCGACAAGTCGCCCCTTACCCTGTTTACCACAAGCCCTACGGACGAAATGTTATAGGTTGTGAGCAGCCCCAAAACCTTATCGGCGTCCCTTACCGCGCTGATGTGCGGGGTGGTAACGACCAAAGCCTCTTGCGCGGGGGATACCGCGCGGTGAAAGCCCTGCTCAATGCCGGCGGGGCAGTCTATTAGCACAATGTCGAATTCTCTAGCCAACTCGTTTACAACGGCGCCGAACGCCTGGGGGTTTATGCTCTCCTGTGGCATATACTTCGCGGACGGCAAAAGAAAAAGGTTGTCTAAGTGATTGTCCCTAATAAGGGCTTGCTTGAGGCGGCACTTTTTTTGCACGACATCGCCGATATCGTATATTATCCGATTTTCGCAAGACATCGCCACATCGAGGTTGTTAAGCCCGATATCGCCGTCTACCATAGCAACCGTTACACCCGAAAGCGCGAGCGCAATGCCCAAGTTGGCGACTACCGTCGTCTTTCCGACTCCTCCCTTGCCCGATGTGACAACAATTTTCCTGCCCATATAAAATTGCCCTCTGCTAATTGTAGCAAAGGGCAAAATGCGCATTTTGTATGATTATGTTTGAAAACGAATAATTATAAAAAAGCCCGCTTTGGCGGGCCTTAAGGTTATTCGCTTCGGAGGGCTTTTACGGGGTCTTTCTTGGAAGCTATGCGGGAGGGGATAAAGCCCGAGATTACTGTTAAGCCTATGCTCATCGCTATAAGGATTAGCGCCTGCCACCATACGAGGTTGGCGATGGCTTTTATCCCGAGGTTTTTCTCGAGCACGGTGTTTATCGGCACCGAGAAGACATAAGTCAGGCTTACGCCGATAAGCCCCGAGATAAAGCCTATAATCATGGTTTCGGCGCTGAACACACGGGAGATATCCTTTTTGCGGGCGCCCAGGCTGCGCAGCACGCCGATTTCCTTGGTGCGCTCGAGAACGGATATATAGGTTATAATGCCAATCATTATAGAGCTTACTATAAGCGAGATTGCCGAGAAGGCGATAAGCACGCGGGTTATCGCGTTGCTTATCTCGTTTATCGAGGCTATCATCGCTCCAAGAGTGTCGGTGTATTTTATGCCGCGTTTGCCTTGCAGCTTAGAGTAGTCGTTGTAGCCGTCTATAAATTCTATAACCCTGTCTTTGGATTCGAAAGAGGTCACATAGAACATAATGGAGGAGGGCTTATTAAGGTCTGCTACGCCCATCTTAACCATAAGGTTGTCATAATCTTTTTTGGAGAGGTCGGAGCCGTCCACTATGTTATGGTCGGGGCTTTCCTGTTGGGCTTTTACGGCGGGGTGAGCCGAGGCGCGTTGGATTATATAGTCGCTAAGCTCTTTGGTATAACCTATGGCGCCGTTAATGGAGGGAGCCTTGCACCTCTCGTTGGGCCTTACGATGCCCACAATCTCTATTTCGATGCTGTTTTCTTCGATGTAATCCTTGGGCAGGTTGGCGATGGTTTCGTACTTTTTCCAGGCGTCGTTTTCGTCCTGATAATAATAATCCGCCGACGACATTACCCTGTATTTGAGCCCGATGAGATCCTCAAACTTCATCTGGGTCTTGAACACTTCGCTGTCGGGGTTAAACACATCCATAACCTTATCGGGTGACAGAAGGCCTATCGCAAGCACCATATAGTCGGGTATCTGGTTGTATTCGTCCAGGACAAGCACAACCTCGTGTTTATTTTGGGGCCAGCGGCTGCCGTATTGTGAGCCTACGATGTCGTATTGGTCCCTGAGAAGATTTTCGTTAGAGATAAGCTCGTCCCACACGCTCATGGATTTTACAACGCTGCTTACGAAGTTGTTCCCGCTGTCGGCTATCAGCGCCTTAAGGAATTCGGGTATGTATTGGTCCATTATGTCGTCGAAGGGGTTTACCTTTATATAATCGTTTTCGTCGAGGTAGTTGCTGTATATATGCAGGGTGGACTGATAATTATACTTTACCGAGGCGTAAGTGCTGTCGAAGTATTCGTCCACATACGCCTTGAACCTTTCGAGATCGTTCTCGTAAACTATAGTCGAAATGTTGTCGGTAACATTTCCTAAGAATTTGCCGACATAAGCCCCGTCGATGTTAGGATATTTTTGCTTGTTTTTGTCCGTCTTGCTAAGGATATTAAGAATGGATGACATCGACAGGCTTTCGATGCCTTCTTTTTGTATTGCTATAGGGTAGCGGGAGAGGGCGGACTCTTCGGTAGAAGTAATGTAGTTGCTAAAGCCCGACGAAATGGCGAGCACGAGGGCAATACCGATTATGCCTATGCTGCCCGCGAAGGATGTAAGCACCGTGCGCGCTTTTTTGGTGTTAAGGTTGCTTAAAGAAAGTTTAAAAGAGCTGGCGTAGGACATGTGGGGGGTCTTTTGGCCGGCTCTTTTCTTGTTGAGTCGGACTTTGTTGGCAAGCCTTTTGAAGGGGTTTTTGGAGGTTTCGACAAGCTCGGTATCCTCTTTGAAGTCGCTCTCGTAAGGATTGCTGTCCGCTATGACTTTGCCGTCCACAAGCCTTACGATTCGGCTGGCGTATTGCTCTGCTAACTCGTTGTTGTGCGTAACCATTATTATCAGCCTGTCTTCGGAGAGCTTTTTGAGGATATCCATAACCTGTATGCTGGACTCGGAATCCAAAGCGCCAGTGGGCTCGTCGGCAAGAATTATCTTGGGGTCGTTTATGATGGCTCTGGCTATCGCAACCCTCTGCATCTGCCCGCCCGAAAGCTGGTTGGGGTTTTTGTGAATCTGGTCGCCCAGGCCTACGCTTTCAAGCGCGGCTATCGCGCGCCTTTTTCTTTCGGACTTGCTTACACCGATAAGAGTGAGCGCCATCTCGACATTGGATAGCACCGTTTGGTGCATTATAAGGTTGTAGTTCTGGAACACAAAACCTATCTGCCCGTTGCGATACTTGTCCCACTCGTAATCGGTAAAGTGTTTGGTGGATTGGTTGTTTATGTAAAGCTCGCCCGAGGTGTACTGGTCAAGCCCGCCAATAACATTAAGCAAGGTTGTCTTGCCGCACCCCGATGGCCCGAGTACCGCCACAAACTCCTGCGGGCGGAATTCAAGCGTAACGCCCTTAAGGGCCTCGACTTTACTTAATGGGATTTTTTTTGAGTATTTGCTGCCTGATATGTATTCTTTTTTTATATCTACGAGTTTCAGCATCCTGATTCTCCGTTATTATCATAAATTTGTGAGCGGTACGACAAAATTAGCCTTTTTACACGCTCTTTAACATAATAGCACAACCGAAAAGGGCTGTCAAACCTATAAAATTAACTACTGATATATATAAAATAGGGCGTGATTT
>DGDU01000005.1:0-61329 GCA_002385605.1 Christensenella sp. UBA3944 | reverse complement strand
TAGGGCGTGATTTACGGGTCGGGCGGAAAGGCCCGGAACGCTAAGGAAAAAATATGTCGGAATATGTAGCAATAGCTACCGAAATGGTTAATAAAGCGCCCAGCCTTTATGCTTAGGCGGGGCGCTTCACCTGTTTAGTAAAGAAAAATATTTCCTTGTAAAATTTACTAGTCTATCTTCGGCAGAGTGGCAAAGCCCCTTTCGAGGTCGGCGTCTGTGGGGATATAGTCGGTCATGGTCTTGTTGTTGAAAGCCATGTACGCCGCTAAGTCGAAGTAACCCGTGCCCGTAAGCCCGAAGAGTATGACCTTCTTTTCGCCCGTCTTCTTGCACTCGAGAGCCTCGTCGATGGCGCCCTTGATGGCGTGGGATGACTCGGGGGCGGGCAGTATGCCTTCGCACTTGGCGAATAAGGTTGCCGCGTCGAATACCGAGGTTTGCTCGTAGGAGCGCGCCTCTATAAGCCCGTCATCGTAGAGCTTGGATATGATGGGGCTCATGCCGTGGTAGCGCAGCCCGCCGGCGTGGTTGGGGGAGGGCATAAAGCCGTTACCCAGCGTGTACATCTTGAGTAAGGGGGTCATCTTGCCCGTATCGCCGAAGTCGTAGGCGTACTTGCCGCGGGTTAAGGAGGGGCAGGAAGCGGGCTCGACGGCTATGAATCTTGCGTCCGACTTGCCGTTAAGCTTGTCGCCCATGAAGGGAGCGATTAGGCCGCCGAGGTTGGAGCCGCCGCCGGCGCAGCCGATTATAACATCGGGGGTGATGCCGTATTTGTCGAGGGCTATCTTGCACTCCTGTCCGATAATGGACTGGTGAAGTATTACATGGTCGAGAACGCTGCCCAGCACATAGCGGCACTTGTCGGTGGTGACAGCGGTTTCGATGGCTTCGCTTATGGCGCAGCCAAGGGAGCCGCCCGTCGTGGGGTTTTCGGCAAGTATCTTGCGCCCGATCTGGGTGGTGTCCGAAGGCGAGGGTATGACTGTCGCGCCGTAGGTTTCCATTACCGCCTTGCGGTAAGGCTTTTGCTGGCTGCTTACCTTAACCATATACACGGTGAGCTTCATCTTGTAGAAAGCGCACGCCATCGAGAGAGCTGTGCCCCATTGCCCTGCGCCCGTTTCGGTGGTGAGGGAGGTGATGCCCTCCTTCTTGGCGTAGTACACTTGCGCCACGGCGGAATTTAGCTTGTGCGAGCCCGAGGTGTTGTTCCCTTCAAACTTGTAATAGATTTCGGCGGGGGTGCCGAGAGCTTCCTCGAGGCAGTACGCCCTCACGAGAGGGGAGGGGCGGTACATCTTGTAGAATTCCCTTATGCCCTCGGGTATCTCGATGAACCTGTTGGTTTGGTCGAATTCCTGCTCGACAAGCTCTTTGCAGAATACGGGATAGAGGTCTTCGGGGGTGCAGGGCTTGAGCGTCGCGGGGTGCAGGAAAGGCGGGTGCTTCTCCTTCATATCCGCGCGCACATTGTACCAATACCTTGGCATCTCGTCTTCGGTTAGATATATTTTGGTGGGTATTTTTTTGTCTGACATGGTTGTTTCTCCTTTTTTATAGATTTTTTGGCGTTAAATTTTTGCAATAAGTTTACAAGCGGGCTTTACTTACGCCATCGAAAATCTATATAGGGGGATTTTCCTTTCTGGCACATAATTTCGTACCTCCTTATATTATTTGGCGGCCGTTTTTCGTAAAACAAAAAAACGGCAAACATCGCTTGGGACGATATTTACCGTGGTGCCACCCAATTTCACGACCCTGAGGCCGCCTTATTCCGCGAGTACCAACATACTCTCTCCCTTTTTACGGCGGAGATCCGTCGCAGGCTACTTTGCGCTAATCTAGCGTGTTCGCCCTTGCCCTCGACAGCCCATTCGCTATAAGCGGCTATTTCGTCACACCAACCCGAAACTCTCTGAAAACCACGCCTTACAGTTACTATTCTGTCTCATCGGTTTATATTTTTTTTCATACTATCACGAAGTATTTGTTTTGTCAAACGAATTTATTCATAATTTTTTATTTTTTTGCCCCCTTGTTAAGGTTTTTGCCTTATATTGACACTTAAGTGCCCGCTATGATACTATATGTTGTGGCATAAGCTATTGATACTACGCTACTTTGTACGAACTGCTAATGGAGGATATATGCCGGAGAAGAAGTATAATGCCGAAAATATTGTGGTTTTGGAGGGGTTGGACGCCGTAAGGCTGCGCCCGGGTATGTACATCGGTACAACGGGCTCCAAGGGGCTTCACCACATATTATGGGAAATAGTAGACAACTCTATGGACGAGGCCGCAAACGGCTACGCCGACACCATAAACATCGTAATTTATGAGGACAACTCGGTTTCGGTCGAGGACAACGGAAGGGGTATCCCCGTGGATATCCACCCCAAATACAACAAAAGCGGCGTCGAGCTTGTTTTTACCAGACTTCATTCGGGCGGAAAGTTCGACAACAACGAATACAAGTTTTCGGGCGGCTTGCACGGCGTGGGCGCTGCGGTCACAAACGCGCTTTCTAAGTGGCTTACCGTTCAGGTTTACAGAAACAAAAAAGAGTACCGCCAGGAATTCCACAGCCCCGTCGTGGACGGCAAGGTAAAGTGTGGCATCGTAAAAACGCCCCTTACCGTCGTTTCCACAAATTCCTCTAAGCTAAGGGGCACCAGGGTTACATTCCTTCCCGACGATGATGTTTTCGGGGGCGAAAAATACGACCTTAATATCATAAAGAGCAGGATAAGGGAGCTTGCTTACCTCAATAAGGGCATCACGCTGTCGGTTACCGATATGCGCGTAAAGGACGAAGAGGGCAACCCCAAGAGCTACACCTATATGTACAAGGGCGGGCTTGTGGACTTCGTTAAATATGTAAACGAAGGCAAGAGCCTGCAGTCCCCCAAGGTTATTTACCTTGAGGGCGCGACCGATAACTTCGAGTTTCAGCTTGCCATACAGTACACCACAAATTACGGCGAAACGATTATTTCCTATGTAAACAACATCCCCACCACGGAGGGCGGCACGCACGAAACGGGCTTTAAGTCCGCCATGACCCGCTGCCTTAACGACTTCGCCCGTAAGAATAACCTTCTTAAGCCCAAGGACGACAACATAATCGGCGACGACTACCGCGACGGCATGACCGCGATCCTGAGCATCAAGATGCAGAATGTGCAGTTCGAGGGGCAAACCAAGACAAAACTCGGCAACCCCGAGGTAAAGAGTATCGTCGAAACGATGGTTGGCGAGAAGCTGGACGCCTTCCTTAGCGACAAAAAGAACAAGGAGCTGGGCAGCCTCATCGTAAAGATAGGCATAAACGCCAGCAAGGTGCGCGACGCCGAGAAGAGGGCAAAGGACGCCCAGCGGCAGAAAAACTCTATGACGGGCAGCATTCTTGTGGGCAAGTTCTGCTCGTGCTCGGGCAGGAATTACAATAACAACGAGCTGTTTATAGTCGAGGGCGATTCGGCGGGCGGCTCGGCGAAGCAGGCAAGGGACCGCTCTTTCCAGGCCGTGCTTCCCCTGCGCGGCAAGCCGCTTAACTGCGAGCGCAAAAGAAAAGAACAGATTATCGCCAACGAGGAGATAAGGACAATCATTTACGCCCTGGGCACCGACTACGATAAGGACTTCAATATTTGCAACCTTAAGTACGACAAAGTTATTATCCTGGCCGACGCCGACCAGGACGGCGCGCATATAAGGGCAATCCTTCTTACTTTCTTCTACAGGTATATGAGAAAGCTTATAACCGACGGGCATGTCTATATCGGTATGCCGCCCCTTTATAAAATAGAAAGAAAGGGCGAGGTTATGTACGCCTACGACGACACCGAGCTGGACAAGATACTCGCCGATATAAAAGGCCCGTACACCCTCCAGCGGTATAAAGGTTTGGGCGAGATGAACCCCGAGCAATTATGGGAAACCACCCTAGACCCCAAGAGAAGGACCCTCATAAGGGTGACTGTGGAAAACGCGATAGAGGCCGAGCATATGATTTCCACCCTTATGGGCGACGATGTTGCCGCCCGCAAGGAATTTATCTACGAAAACGCCAACTTCAACAAGATAGACACCTTTGCGGTTAAGTACGGAGGATAAGATGGCAAAACAAAGAGCCTTTGACATAAAAGACAATTATTCTGAAAACATTATTGAAAAGCCCATCGAGGAGCTTATACCCTCCTCGATGCTTCCTTATTCCGAAGCCGTCATAATGGACAGGGCTCTGCCGAGAGTGGAGGACGGCCTAAAGCCCGTGCAAAGGCGCATTTTGTACGCCATGCACGAGCTTAATATGAAGCCCGACGGCCCCTATAAGAAATCGGCGAGGGTGGTCGGTGAGTGCTTAGGTAAGTACCACCCCCACGGCGACACCTCGGTTTATGACGCAATGGTGAGGATGGCGCAGGACTTCAATATGCGCCAGACCCTTGTCGACGGGCACGGAAACTTCGGCTCGATAGACGGCGACCCCGCCGCGGCCATGAGGTATACCGAGGTAAAGCTCCAGCCCCTCGCCACCGAGCTTCTTCGCGATCTGGACAAAGACACCGTAAGGTGGAACAAAAACTTCGACGACACGCTTAAAGAGCCCGATGTCTTGCCCGGGCGCTTCCCCAACCTTCTCGTAAACGGCGCGATGGGCATAGCCATAGGGCTTGCCACCAATATCCCCACCCACAACCTTTGCGAGGTAATAGACGGCTGCGTCGCCATGATAGAGCAGCCCTCGATTAAGTTGCCCGAGCTTCTCAAAATCATAAAGGGCCCCGACTTCCCAACGGGCGGCTTTTTGCTGAACGAAGGGCTCGAGGAAGTTTACGCAACGGGCAAGGGTAAGATAGTGCTTCGGGCAAAGGCAGACATCGAAAACGCCGAGGGCGACAGGCAGAATATAGTAATCACAGAGATACCTTACAATGTAAACAAGCGCACCCTGCTCGAGAAGATTTACGAGCTTAAGGAAACCAAAAAGGACGAAATGGGCAACATAATGGATGTCTGCGATGAATCCGACCGTAACGGCATGCGCATCGTTATCAAGCTCAAAAAGGGCGAGGACGCCATCAAGATATATAATTACCTGCTCGGCAGGACGGACCTTCAGACCAACTTCAATGTCAATATGGTGGCCATCGCCGACGGCAAGCCCAGGCAGATGGGGCTTATAGAAATCCTTAAGCATTACCTCGAATTCCAAAGGAATGTAATCCTGAACCGCAGCAAGCACGAAATCGCCCTCGCCAAAAAGAGGGAGCATATCCTGGAGGGCTACAGCATTATAATGCCCGCAATCGACGAGGTTATCGCCATCATCAGGGCGGCGGCAACCCGCGCCGAGGCAAAGGCAAAGCTAAGAGAAAGGTTTTCTTTAAGCGAGGCGCAAGCGGAAGCGGTACTTAGCTTACAACTCGGCAACATCAACAAATTGGATGTCACCAAGTTTGAAAGCGAGCTTAAGGAGCTTCGCAGGAACATAGAAAAACTTACGGCGATTATTAACTCCAAAACCGCGCAGATGGCGGTGGTAAAAGAGGAGCTGCTCGAAATCCGCGACAAATACAAGGTCAAGAGGCTTACAACCATTGTAAACAGCTTCGAAGAAATCGACTTCAAGCCCTACGACCCCACAAAGCGCACGGCTAAGAGGGGCGTAATAGTGGTGGACGCCGACGGCGGCGTAAAGGTTGTATCCAGCCGCAATTACCTTAGCGCCAACCGCGAGGCCGAAAAGGGCGGATACGGCGGGCTTGCCGTATCCCTTGCCGAAACGGGCGGCGACAAGCAGACATTTATTTTCGGAAGCCAGGGTAACTGCTACAAGGCGGATACCGAGGTAATAAAGGAAAAACGCTGGGGCGATCTGGGCGAGCCGCTAAGCGCCTTCTATCTCGGCGCGCCCGAGAACGAAAAGGCTGTGTTTGCGGTATCTGTTAACCCCGACGAGGCGGGCGAGAAGGAGTTCTACCTGTATACAAAGCTGGGAATGGTTAAAAAGTCGCTGTTTAAGAATTATTTTGTTTCCAAAGACAGCTACCAGGTATGCGTCCTAAAAGATGGCGACGAGGTGATAGGCGGCGAGTTTGCCGACCCCAACGCATCCATTATTTTTGTTACCTCGGACGGGCTTTGCGTAAATACCTCTACCGAGGACTACCCCTCGCAGGGCAGGATAGCTGGCGGCGTAATAGGCGTAAGCCTTAATGACGGCGCTTATGTGGTGTACGCGGGGCAGACTACCGTGGAAATCGAGGACGACAACGAATACTACCCCATGGGCGAAATCGCCGTGTTAACCAAATCCGGCTACGGCAAGAAGGTAATCGCGAGAGAATTCGAGCTTATGAAGCGCAACCGCAAGGGCGTAAAGATTATCGAGGGCGATGTCATATTCGCCTCTAAGGTGCTTGACGCCTACACGATAGCGGTAATCGACGCCGAAAGGAATGTATCCGCACTAAATACCGAATATATCCGCATCGAAAGCCGCACGGGCAGGGGCAAGCCGATTGTAAGAGGGGTAAAGATACAAAAGGCGCTTAAGCACATAGAAGAAGTTTAACGATTAAGGGGGCGCCGGCAGGCGCCCTTTGTAATTATAAATAGTTAACTTCTTTTATATGTTTGTTACTATTATTTTGTCCGTTTGAGCCCGTCTAAACAGTTTGGTAAATATGGGCAACTTATGGTATTATATTTTTGATATTCGGAGGATATTTTGGCAAAAATCGTTAAGGTAGACAGAGGCGGGCTGGCAAAGTCCGCGGGAATAAGAAAAGGCGACGAGCTTATTGCCGTAAACGGCAGAAAATTTCGCGACCTTATCGATTACGCCTACGCCGAAGGGCAATCCGAATATGTGCTTACAATAAAGGACAAAAACGGCGCGGTAAGGGAAGTAGAGATTAAAAAGGAAAGCGACTTCGATTATCTGGGGCTTGAGTTTGACGATTCCGCCGAAATAAAGCCCCGCTGCTGCCGCAATAACTGCCTTTTTTGCTTCGTGGACCAGCTTCCCGAAGGCATGCGGGACACCCTGTATGTAAAGGATGACGATTACAGGCTGTCGTTTACCTGCGGGTGCTATATCACGGGCACTAATCTTACCGATAAGGATATAATAAGAATTATAGAATACAAGCTTTCGCCCATGTATTTTTCGGTACACGCCACCGACGAGCAGGTAAGGCGCAGGCTTTTGGGTGTAAAAGGCACGGCTCCCGCCCCCGTAATGGATATCTTAAAAAGGCTTACCGAGGCGGGTATAAAGATTAATACCCAGGTTGTGCTTTGCCCGGGCATCAACGACGGAGAAGTGCTTAAAAAGACCATTGAGGACCTACGCTCGCTGGGCGAAAACATTGTCAGCCTTGCAGTTGTGCCCGTAGGGCTTACGGGGCACAGGGAGGGGCTGCCCGAACTCAGGCTACTGACCAAAGAAGAGGCCTCTGCGACCATAGACATGGTGGAAGCCTGTTACGAAAAGTTCGGGGGTTTTTGCTACTGCTCGGACGAAATGTACCTGCAGGCGGGAAGGGATGTAAAAGACGCCGGATATTACGGCTCTTTCGACCAGATAGAAAACGGCGTGGGGCTTATCGCCAAGCTTATAAGCGAGGTAAAAGAGGCGCTGGAATTCGCGCCTTCTAAGGTAAATAAGCGTGTGGCTTTTATCACGGGCGAGGCGGGAGTGTACGCCCTCGGGAGGGTAGCCGCCGCCCTAAAGGAAAAGTGGAGAAAGCTGAAAATAGATATCTACCCCATAAGAAACGACTTTTTCGGGCACAGCGTGACCGTGAGCGGGCTTGTTACGGCGGGTGATATCATCAATCAGCTTAAGGGCGTCGACTTTTCGCAAACCGACCATATCCTTATACCGTCGGTTATGCTAAAGGAGTTCGACACGGTTTTCCTGGACGGTATTTCCCTTGCCGAACTCGAAAAGGCTTTGGGCAAAAAAGTGCTTGTATCGGCCGTAGACGGCGAGTGCCTTGTGGACACGATAGCCTACGGCGAATAATTACATAAACGCTCTTTTAAGGAGAGGCAGATGGTAACACCAATGGTGGCGATTGTCGGAAGGCCCAATGTGGGCAAATCGACCTTTTTCAATAAGGTTGTCGGCAGGCGCCTTAGCATCGTAAACGATACCCCCGGGGTCACGCGCGACAGGCTTTACGCCGATGTCGAGTGGCAAGGCAGGGTATTTACGCTAATCGACACGGGCGGCATCGAGGTGAGCAGCGAGGATATAATGTGGAAACAGATCCGCCGCCAGGCTGACGCCGCGATGGACGCCGCCGATGTCATACTCTTTTTTGTAGATGGCAAGACGGGAATCACGATAGACGACCACGAGGTCGCCACTTTTTTGAGAAAGTGCGGCAAGCCCGTAATCTGCGTCGTAAACAAGGTGGACGGAAGGGACGAATCGGTAAAATACGATTTTTATTCCTTAGGGCTTGGCGACCCCGTAGCCATATCCGCCGAGCTTTCCAAAGGGCTCGGAGACCTGCTGGATATGATTGTAGGCCACCTTCCCGAAACCGAGGAAGGCGGCAAAACCGAAAGCCTGAAAATCGCGGTTGTCGGCAAGCCCAACAGCGGCAAATCCTCTTTGGTAAACAGGATTCTGGGCTTCGAGAGGGTAATAGTCACCGACATAGCGGGCACAACCCGTGACGCCATCGACACCCCCTTTACGGTAGGCGACAAGCATTACACCATAATAGATACGGCGGGCATACGCAAAAAGAGCAAGGTCGAAGAGGATATAGAGTATTACAGCGTGGTAAGAAGCATAGCCGCCATAAAGCGCGCCGATGTCGTGCTAGTTGTAATTGACTCCTCCGAAGGCATTACCGAGCAGGATGTAAAGATTTGCGGCCTTGTGCACGAGGCCGGCAAGCCCTCGGTTATCGTTATGAACAAATGGGACCTGATCGAAAAGGATACCAACACCATATATCAGTTCGAGAACAAGATAAAGCAAAACCTCAAATTTATGGATTATTACAAGTCCATATATATAAGCGCCCTTACGGGCAGGCGTGCGGATAAGGTTCTGGATGCCGCCGAAGAGGTTTACGCCAACGCCTCCCGTGTTGTCGCAACGGGTATCCTGAACGATGTTATAGGCGACGCCATCGCCGTCAACGAGCCGCCAAACAGGCTGGGCAAGAAGCTCAAGATTTCTTTCTGCAAGCAGGTTGCCGCCAACCCGCCCACCTTCGCGCTGTTTGTTAACGACCCCACGATTATGCACTTTTCTTACAGGCGGTATCTGGAAAACACCCTCCGCAAGGCCTTCGACTTCTCGGGCACGCCGATAAGAATCAAGCTCAACACATCCGAAAAAGATCAAATTTAAATATCGAGGTACTCTATGAACACAGAACAAAAGGCGCTTTTGGAACGCGAACTGCAAAGGTTCGAGCAGTTCAAAACAATGGGACTTAAACTGGATATGTCCAGAGGCAAGCCCTGCAAAGAGCAGTTGGACTTGTCGATGGGGCTTTTTGATGTTCTGACTTCAAAAAGCAACCTTATTATCAATAAAAATGACTACCGCAACTACGGCATCCTGTCGGGCATACCCGAAATAAAAGCAATCTTTTGCGAGCTTACGGGCTACGCCGACGAAGAAATGGTAGTCGCGGGCAATTCGAGCCTCAACCTTATGTATGACACCCTTCAGAGGGCAATGCAGTTTGGCGTCGCGGGCGGCGAGCCCCTAAACAAGCAGGGCCGAATTAAATGGCTTTGCCCCGTGCCGGGCTACGACAGGCACTTTGCCATTACCGAGCTTATGGGCATCGAAATGATAAATGTGCCCATGACCGACGAGGGCCCGGATGTCGCCGTTATAGAGGAGCTTGTAAAAGACCCCGCCGTTAAAGGTATGTGGTGCGTGCCCAAGTACTCCAACCCCCAGGGCATAGTGTACAGCGACAGGGCCGTAAAGGCTTTGGCTTCCCTGAAGCCCGCCGCCTCGGACTTCCGCATTTACTGGGATAACGCCTATATGGTACACGCCATAACCGACGAGGGCGACGAACTCACGGATATTCTCACCGAGGCCAAGAAAGCGGGCAACCCCGATATAGTTTATATATTCGGCTCGACCTCGAAGATAACCTTCGCGGGCGGCGGCGTGGCGTTTGTGGCATCGTCCAAACGCAACATAGACGATATTCTTAGCAAAATGACCTTCCAGACCATCGGCCCCGACAAAATAAGCCAGCTTGCCCACGCCTTGTTCTTCAAAAACGCCGACGGCATCCGCGACATTATGGCAAAGCATAAGGATATCCTGGCGCCCAAATTCGAGACAGTCCTTAAGATTCTCGAGGAGGAACTTTCGGATATAGCCGTTTGGCAAAAGCCCAGAGGCGGATACTTTATTTCGGTAGACCTCCCGAACGGCACCGCCAAAAGGACGGTAGCGCTTGCCAAAGAAGCGGGCGTCATCTTTACCCCCGCCGGAGCGACCTTCCCTTACCGCAAGGACCCCAAGGACAGCAATCTCCGTATCGCCCCCTCGCTCCCGCCCATCGGCGAACTTGAGACGGCTATGCGGGTTTTCTGCTGCGCTGCCAAAATCGCCTATCTCGAAAAACAATAAGCAAAAAAGTAATTCAAATATAAAAAACGAGAGCGCCCTTAAGGCGCTCTTTGTTTGTTCGCGTTTTTACAGACGCCCTGTCAGCCTGTAATATCGGGGCTTTTTCCGGCATACAATTTACTACAAATTCTATGGAGGCGAAATATGGATTTTGACATATATAACGATATCGCCCTCCGCACGGGAGGCGACATCTATATAGGCGTTGTGGGGCCCGTCAGGACGGGCAAATCCACTTTCATTAAAAGGTTTATGGAAAACCTTGTGCTCGACCGCATAGAGGACGACGCGAAAAAGACACGCACGGTAGACGAACTGCCGCAATCGGCGGACGGCAAAACCATCATGACAACCGAACCCAAATTTGTGCCCAACGAAGCTGTAAGGCTGAACCTCGGCAATACATACGCCAACATCAGGCTTATAGACTGCGTGGGATATCTTGTCGAGGGCGCCCTCGGGCATGTTGAGGGCGACAAGCCCCGAATGGTGCGCACCCCGTGGTCGGAAAGCGAAATGCCCTTCCAGAAGGCAGCCGAGATGGGCACCGACAAGGTTATCCGCGAGCACTCGACGATAGGCATCGTCGTTACTACCGACGGCACGATAACGGACATAGGCCGCGCAAAATACCTAGAGGCGGAGGAAAGGGTTGTCAAAGAGCTTAAGAACATAGGCAAGCCCTTTGTCGTGCTACTTAATACCAAAAACCCCGACTCACCCGACACGGGAAAACTTGCCGAAAGCCTCTTCGAGCGCTACGGCGTGCCCGTCATCCCCATGGACATAATGAAGGCGGGCAAGGACGATTTTGCCAATGTGCTTCTTAAGATATTAATGGAATTCCCCATAAAATCCATCGATATCAATCTGCCCAAGTGGATGCGCGCCCTGGGACAGGGCCACAGGATTATCGCCGAGATAATCGGCAAGCTTCTCGAGGATACCAACCGCTACTCGAAGATGCGCGACTACGAAATGCTAAGCGGGCTGTTTGAGGGCAGCGAAATAATAGAGGATAACCCCGATATCGAGGTCGACTCGGCAACGGGCACCATAAAACTTAGCTATAAGGCAAGGGACGGGGTGTTCTACAAAGTGCTTGCCGAAGAGTGCAACACCGACATAGACGACGACTACAAGCTTATGAGCTACATCGTAAAGGCATCCAGAGCCTATAAGGATTACCAGAAGTTCCGCAAGGCTCTGGACGAGGTGAGCGAAACGGGCTACGGCGTAGTCGTGCCTACAATGGAGGAGATGGAGCTTGCCGAACCCGAAATTGTGCGCAAAGGCTCTCTGTTCGGGGTAAGGCTTAAGGCGTCCGCGCCCTCCCTGCACCTTGTCCGCGTCGATGTCGACGCCGAAATAAGCCCCGTTATAGGCAGCGAGCAGCAAAGCGCCGAGCTTCTCAAATCGATGATGGAGGAGTTCGAGAACGACAAGCAAAGCATCTGGAAGACCAATATGTTCGGCAAGCCGCTTAACATTATGCTTTGCGAGGACATCGGCAATAAGATAAGCAATATGCCCAAGGACGCCCAGAAAAAGCTCAAAAAGACTATAACGAGAATCGTAAACGAGAACAGGGGCGGCGTGCTTTGCATACTGCTGTAGGCTAATCCGAATATAGCTTGCATAAAATCTCAAATATCCCTGTTTTGCGAAGCCTGCTTCATTAAGAAGCGGCTTCGTTTCTTTTTGAATTGACTTTTAGGGCCATAATCTATATAATGTGTTCCATAATCCATACATAGGAAAATTAAGGAAAACAATGCCGAAGAACTTGTTCATAGACCCGAAGATTTTGTTCGAGAAGGGCGAAATCACCTTCCAAGGCATCCCTCAGAACGCCTATAATTCCACGGCAAAGGACGAACTGCCGAGGCTGGGCGAGAGGGGGCTTTTGGGCATTTACCGGGCTATGGCAATTATAAGGGAATTCGAAACCGCCCTTTCCGACCTCAAGGAAAAATCCGATTACAAAGGGCTTAAATATACCTACGAGGGGCCCATCCATCTTTGCATAGGCGAGGAAGCCGCCGCCGTAGGGCAGGCTTACGCCCTGGATAAGGACGATTTTATTTTCGGCTCCCACCGAAGCCACGGCGAGCTTATTGCCAAAGGCTTAAGGTTTGTCGAGGAAGCCGGCGATGCCGAATTAATGGCTATCATGGAAAGCGAGCCCGAAATACTTGCCGCCTTAAATAAAGAGGATTATCCCGACATAAAGAAAATGGCCGAGGATTTCCTGCTTTACGGGGCGCTTTGCGAGATTTTTGCCAAGAAAACGGGTTTCCAGAAAGGCTTCGGCGGTTCTATGCATGTCTTTTTCGCCCCGTTCGGCGTATACCCAAACAACGCAATAGTGGGGGCTTCGGCTCCTATCGCCGCGGGCGCGGCTTTATATAAGAAAATCAACAACAAAAAAGGCATAACCGTAGCGAACATAGGCGACGGGGCTTTGGGCTGCGGCGTCGTTTTTGAGGCGATGAACTTTGCCGCCATGGACCAATACAACACCCTTTGGGAGCAAAAAGGCGGCTTGCCCGTGCTGTTCAACATTATAGACAACGGATACGGCATGGGCGGGCAGACCAGCGGCGAAACTATGGCTTACGGACAGCCCGCGAGAGTCGGCGCCGGGATATCGCCTACGGGGCTTTACGCCGAAAGGATAAACGGAAACAACCCATTAGCCGTGTATGACGCCACCCTCCGCCGCAAAAAGCTGCTGCAAGAGGGCAAAGGGCCCGCCCTTCTCGATGTGGTTACCTATCGCATAAAAGGGCATTCGCAGTCCGACAGTATGCAGTACCGCGAGCAGGCGGAAATAGATGAGTGGAGAAAATACGACCCGCTTACATTGTATAAAAAAGACCTCATCGAAAGCGGCATTGCGGGCGAAAGCTTCTTTGCAAAAACTCACGCCGAGGCGGGGCAGACCGTTTACAGGGTATGCGAAATGGCTCTCAAAGCCCCCGAATGGGGAAAGGGCAAGGTAAAGGATTTTCTTAAGTCGGTAAGCTTTTCGGATGCGCCCGCTAAAACGGAAGAAGATACTTCGCTTCCGCCCAAAGAGAATAATTCGAGATACCTGCAGATCCTCTCAAAGAGCCGCTCCGGCATAGGCAAGGAGGGGCGCAAAATAAAGGACGGCTCGGCGGTAACCGTAAACGACGCCATCTTTGAGGCGGTGTTCGATTGCTTCTACAAGGATAAAACCCTCGTTTCTTACGGCGAGGATGTAAGGGACTGGGGCGGCGTTTGTTCGGTTTACAAAGGGCTTACCGAAACCCTTCCTTACCGCAGGCTGTTCAACGCCCCGATATCCGAGGCGGCGATAGTGTCCACAGCGGTAGGCTACGCCATGTGCGGGGGCAGGGCGGTTATAGAGATTATGTTTGCCGACTTCCTCGCGAGGGCGGGCGACGAGCTGTTCAACCAGCTTGCCAAGTGGCAGGCGATGAGCGCGGGAAGGCTAAGGCTTCCCGTTGTCGTGCGTGTTTCGGTAGGCACAAAGTACGGCACGCAACACTCGCAGGACTGGACGGCGCTCGCGGCGCATATCCCCGGGCTTAAGGTTGTCTATCCCGCCACCCCTTACGATTGCAAGGGGCTTATGAATTCGGCGCTTTCGGGAAGCGACCCCGTAATCTTTTTTGAGAGCCAGAAACTGTACGGCGAGGCGGAATATTTCCGTCCAGAAGGCGTGCCGGAGGGATACTACGAAATCCAGATAGGGGTACCCGAAATAAAGCTAAAGGGAGCCGATATCACGATTATCACGATAGGCCCGGCTTTATATGCCGCAATGGAGGCAGCCGAAATCCTCAAACAAAAAGGGATAGAAGCCGAGATTGTGGACGCGAGAAGCATAGCCCCCTTTGGCTACCCCGAGGCGGCAAAATCGGTGCGAAAGACAGGAAGATTCGCCGTAGTCACCTTCGCCTGCAAGACGGGCTCCGTCGCCGAAACGATTGCTTCCAACCTAACCTCGATGTGTTTCGGCTCGCTAAAAAACCCGCCTTTGGTGATAGGCTCGCCCGACACCATTGTGCCGCCCATCAGGTACGAGATGGAGTATTTCCCCACCGCGGAAAGGATAGCGGAAGAGATACTTTGCGCCATGTTCTCATAAGACGGAACGATTTAATAATTTTATATAGTTGCTATAAAATCGGGCAATGTAAATTACCCGTTTGGGTAAGGGTATTATTGACACCGTCCGTTTATGAGGCGTATAATATTGACATCAATTATAGCGGGGTTTGTATGGAAAAAACGCTTGAATTTATCGCAAAAGAAAAAATAATTCCGGTTGTAAAAATCAGCAATATAGAGGATACCCTTCCCCTGATGAACGCCCTTAAGGCGGGCGGGATTGGCATCGCCGAAATAACCTTCAGGACGGCCTGCGGGGCCGACGCCATTGCGTTAGCCTCCAAGAACTGCCCCGATATGCTTATAGGCGCGGGAACGGTCGTAAACGCCGGGCAGGCTAAAAAAGCCGTCGAGAACGGCGCCAAATTTATTGTCAGCCCGGGGTATTCGCAGGCTGTTTGCGACATCTGCAAGCAAAACGGCATCCTGTACCTTCCCGGCTGCGTGACGCCCACCGAAATTATGGCGGCAATGGATAACGGCATCAACATCATAAAATTCTTCCCTGCCGAAAGCTACGGCGGCCTCGCCGCTATAAGGGCTATCGCCTCCGCCTTGCCCAACATCAGGTTTGTGCCCACGGGAGGCATAGGGCCGGGGAATATTAAAGATTACCTTTCTTTCGATAAAGTCTTTGCCTGCGGCGGAAGCTGGATGGTAAAGGAAAGCCTCATCAGAGAGGGCAGATTCGAAGAAATAACCAAACTTTGCATGGATGCCAAGGAGCATATCGGACAATGAAGATTTTTACTTTTGGAGAGCTGATGCTTAGGCTTGCCCCCGAGGGCTATTTGCGTTTTGTGCAGGCGGACACCTACGGCGCCACTTTCGGCGGCGGCGAGGCCAATGTCGCCGTGTCGCTTGCGGGCTTCGGAGAAGAGGCATGCTTTGTAACCAAGCTTCCCGCCCACGAGATAGGGCAGGCGGCTGTAAACAGCCTCAGGCGCTACGGCGTGGACACAAGCTACATCGTCCGCGGCGGCAACCGAGTAGGCATTTACTTTTTGGAAAAAGGCGCCAGCCAGCGCGCATCCAAAGTCATATACGACAGGGCGGGCTCGGCAATCGCCGAGGCTTCGCCTTCGGACTTCCCCTGGGAGTACATATTGGAGGACGCCAAGTGGTTCCACTTTACGGGCATAACCCCCGCGCTTTCGGATAACCTTGCCGAAATCACCAAAGCGGCCCTTATGGTTTGTAAGGAGAAAGGCATAACCGTTTCCTGCGACCTCAACTACCGCAAGGCGCTGTGGGACACCAAAAAGGCCGGCGAGGTTATGGGCGGGCTCATGCCTTATGTCGATGTGCTTATCGCCAACGAAGAAGACAGCGAAAAGGTATTCGGAATAAAGTCTGAAGGCGACATAACAAAGGGCGAGGTTTCCGCAGAGGGGCACAGGTCGGTTGCCAGACAGCTTGTGGAAAAATTCGGCTTCAAGCTTGTTGCCATAACCTTAAGAGGCAGCATTTCGGCAAGCGACAACCGCTGGGCGGCCATGCTGTACGACGGCAAAGAGTTCTACGATTCGAGGGAATACAATATCCACATAGTGGACAGAGTGGGCGGCGGCGACAGCTTCGCAGCGGGGCTAATCTACGGGCTTACCCGCTTCGATAAGCAAAGCGCGATAGAATTCGCCACGGCGGCTTCCTGCCTCAAGCACACCATCGAGGGCGACTTTAACCTCGTATCCGCCGACGAAGTAATGAAACTCGCCAAAGGCGACGGAAGCGGCAGGGTATCAAGATAACAACGGGGCGGATACCCTCGCGCGACATAACCGCTATTTAATAAGGCTTGCCGATTTCATTTAGGCAAGCCCTTTTATTTTGAGGCAAAATATGGTATCATTATATAATAGCCGTGGTAAGAAGGAGAGGTTATGAAAGAGGATTATTTGCGGTTTGAGGATGAGTTTTTGTCGCCTTACGCCGCGCGCTCGCAAAACACAAGAGGGCGGCAAAAGTACATCGAGCCATGCCCCTTGCGCACCGAGTATCAGCGCGACCGCGACAGAATCATACACAGCAAGGCGTTCAGAAGGCTTAAGCACAAAACGCAGGTGTTTTTGACGCCCGGCGGCGACCACTACCGCACGAGGCTTACGCATACCCTCGAGGTTACGCAGATAGCAAGAACCATAAGCCGCGCTTTAAGGCTTAACGAGGACCTTACCGAGGCAATCGCTTTGGGTCACGACCTCGGGCATACGCCCTTCGGGCACGCGGGCGAGAGGGTATTGGACAAGATGACGGGGCACTTTACCCACAACGAGCAAAGCCTTAGGGTTGTAGATGTGCTGGAAGAGGACGGAAGAGGGCTTAACCTTACTTTCGAGGTCAGGGACGGCATAATCAACCACAAATGGGACGGCAACCCCGCAACGCTCGAAGGCAAGGTAGTAAGCTACGCCGACAGGATTGCCTATTTAAACCACGACATCGACGACGCCATCCGCGCGGGCATTCTTAAAGAGGACGATATCCCCAAGGAGATAAACGCCCTTTTGGGTGTAAAGAAGGGGCAGAGGATAAACGCCTTTGTTGTAGACCTTGTCGAGTCCAGCTACGGCAAACCTGAAATAATACAATCCCCAAGGTTCGGGCGGGCTATGGCGGACCTCAGGGAGTTCATGTTCGAAAAGGTTTATGTCAAATCCGCCGCCAAAACAGAGGAAACGAGGGCGGCGCTTATGCTCGAACTTTTGTATAGGTTTTACGAGCAAAACCCCTTGCTTGTGCCGGGAAGCATAAGGAAAAACGCCGCAGAACCCAAAGTATACATTACCGACTATATAGCGGGAATGACAGACAACTTCGCGCTTAAAACCTTTAACGAGCACTTTGTGCCAAAGCGCTGGGAATAAATTACGACTTCAGAGGATTTTATGCCATTGGATTACTCACTGCTAAACGAAGCCCAAAGGAAGGCCATGGAGGACACCGAGGGCAGGGTGCTAGTGCTTGCGGGAGCGGGCTCGGGCAAAACGAGGGTGCTAACCTACAGGGTAGCCTATCTTGTGTCCGAACTCGGCGTAGACCCCCGAAACATACTTGCCATTACCTTTACCAATAAAGCCACCGAGGAAATGCGGGTAAGGCTGGACGGGCTTCTGGGCGACAAAAACAAGGTCTGGATTTCTACCTTCCACAGCCTTTGCGCGATGATACTGAAGCGCTTCGCGACGAGGCTTGGCTACACCGAAAACTTCACCATATACGACGAGTCCGACAGCAACAGGCTTATCGCAAAGGTGCTAAGGCTAAAGCACCTCGACGACGGGCCTCTTAAGGATATAGTAAAAGACCATATAAGCGCCGCCAAGAACGAGGGGCTTTCGCCCGAGCAATACTACGCTCAGATACGGGGCCTGGTTAAATTCGACAGCGAGATATATGAAGTGTTTGAAGAGTACGAAGAAGAGTTAAAAAGAAGCAACGCCATGGACTTCGACGACCTTCTGCACAAGACAAAGCTGCTTTTCGAGTTGCACCCAGATGTGCTGGATCTTTTCCAAAACCGATTCCGCTACATTCATGTCGACGAGTTTCAGGACACAAACTCCGTGCAGTTCGACATAGTCAGAATGCTCTCCGAAAAATGGGGTAACCTCTTTGTCGTGGGCGACGACGACCAGAGTATATACGGATGGAGAGGGGCGAAGGTAGAAAACATACTTAATTTTGACAAGGTTTATCCCAACGCCAAAATCCACAAGCTGCTGCAAAACTACCGCTCGACGCCCAATATTCTGGACTGCGCCAACAATGTCATACGAAACAACAAGGCCCGCCACGAAAAAGAGCTGTTTACGGTAAAGCCCTCGGGCGTAAAGGTAGAATACTACACCGCATACAATGACCACCAGGAAGCCGAGTGGATTATAGAAAACATCCGCTCGCTAAAGAGGACGGGGTACACCAACAAGGATTTCGCCATTCTCATAAGGCAAAACTCCTTAAGCCGTAACTTCGAAAGCAAGCTTTCGGGGCTAGGTATGAAGTACAGGATTCTGGGCGGTTTTAAGTTCTTCGACCGCAAGGAAATCCAGGATGTAATCGCCTATATGCGGGTGATATACAATGTTAAGGACTCCGAGGCAATACTCCGAATAATCAACTTCCCGCGAAGGGGCATAGGGGATTCGAGCATAGACCGCCTGCGCGAGTACGCCCGTATGAGGGGCGTAGACCTCATCGATGTTATATTAAACATCAACGCCAACGACGCACTGACAGGCGCCGCGAAGAATAAGGTTAACGAGTTCAGGATGCTTATAAGCGACCTTATCGGCAACAGGTATATGCCCATACACGAGCTTGCCGAGTACATCGTCGACAAAGCGGGCTTCGAGTACGCCTACAATTCGACGGGCAAGGAAGAGGACGAAAACCGCTGGCAAAACATTGTGGAATTTATAAAGCATGTTAAAGAATTCGCCGCCGACAACCCAAACGCCGGGCTTGCCGAGTTTCTGGAGACGGTTAGCCTTGCCCCCGAAAGGGAGGAGATAAGGGACAACGACGCCATAACGATTGCCACGATGCACTCGGTAAAGGGCTTAGAATTCAAGGTGGTGTTTATAGCTGGCTGCGAAGAGGGTATATTCCCTTCCGAAAGGTCCAAAAACGAAGACAATATCGAAGAAGAGCGCCGCGTAATGTATGTGGCGGTCACCAGGGCCAAAGAAAGGCTTTATATAAGCTCGGCGCGCCAGCGCTTCCGCTTCAACAGGGTTCAGCCCATGCTCCCCTCGAGGTTTATGGAAGAAGCGAAAGGCGGGCAGGAAAGCAAGATAGAGGAGCTTCGCCGCAAATGGGACGCCCCCGATTACGGCTGGCGGCGTTACGATAACGATTTCGACGATATGCCTTACAGCCCGCCGAAGCCCATTGAAAAGAGAAGGGAAACCTTCGCGCAAATACCCGAAAAGCCCACGCTCCCGCCCGTCAAAAAGGATTTGTCGGGGTTCAGAATGGGCGGCACGGTTATACATAAGATATACGGCGAGGGCACGATTATAATGATCGCGGGAAGCGGAGCGGACACGCAGGCAACCGTTTTGTTCCCCAAACTGGGCGCTAAAAAGTTTATGCTTGCCGTCGCACCCCTTACGCCAAAGGAGTAGAAATATGCCGATGCAGAGAATGAGGGAACTTGTCGATTTGCTCAACAAGTACGCCTACGCTTATTATGTGCTGGACGACCCCATTGTCGCCGACGACGAATACGACAGGCTTTACGACGAGCTTGTCGCTTTAGAAACAGAGTTCGGCATGCGCTATCCCGACTCGCCCACGCTTAGGGTAGGCGGCGAGACGCTGAAGGCGTTCGCGCCTTACCGTCACAGGGAAAGGCTATATTCTCTCGACAAGGCAAAAAACATTAAGGAGTTCGAAGCCTTCCTCGAGCGCATCAGAAAGGCTCTCGGGTACACGCCGAGGCTTACCCTCGAGCAAAAATTCGACGGGCTCACCCTGTCGCTGACATATAAGGACGGCGCGCTGGTAAAGGGAGCCACCCGCGGCGACGGCGAAGTGGGCGAGGATGTCACCGAGCAGATAAAGACGATACGCACCATCCCCCGCAGGATAGACTATACGGGCATTATCGAGGTACAGGGCGAGGGGATAATGAGGATTTCGGAATTTGACAAATACAACAAGACCGCGGCCGTCCCCCTCAAAAACCCCCGAAACGGCGTGGCGGGCGCGATACGAAACCTTAACCCCAAGGTTACCGCCGAAAGAAACCTCGACTTTTTTGCCTACAATGTCGGCTACCACGACGGCAAAAGGTTCAGTAGCCAGGAAGAGATTCACGAATTTTTAAGGCAAAACGGCTTTCTGGTAAGCGATGTGTTTTATGTCGTGGACGATGTCGCCGAGGCGGAGAAGCATTTGGAGGAAATTGAGGAAAGCAGGCCCACGCTTGATTTCCTTATTGACGGCGCCGTGTTTAAGGTAAACGACCTGGGTTTGAGGGAAGAGCTGGGCTTTACCGAGAAGTTCCCCCGCTGGGCGCTCGCCTACAAATTCCAGGCGATGGAGACTACCACCATTCTTAAGGATGTTGTATGGCAGGTTTCCAGAACCTCAAAGCTTAACCCCTTAGCCATACTCGAGCCGGTTGATTTAATGGGCGTAACCGTAAAACGGGCAACCTTAAATAACTATTCGGATATCCAAAGGAAGGATATCAAGATAGGGAGTAGGGTGCTTATAAGGCGCAGCAACGATGTCATCCCCGAGATAATGGGGGTGTATCAGCACGGCGAAAACAGTAAGGAAATCCTCCCCCCTATAGTCTGCCCCGCTTGCGGCTCGCCCGTAAGAAAGGACAATGTTTTTTATTACTGCACCAACGACGCCTGCGCGCCCAAAGTCATTTCGGCGATAGACCATTTCGCCTCAAAGGCGTGTATGGACATAGAGGGGCTTAGCGAAAAAACCGCCGAGCAGCTTTATAACGATCTGCATATAGACAGCGTAGACAAGCTGTACACCATAACCGCCGGGCAGCTTAAGGCCCTCGAGGGTTTCAAAGACAAAAAGGCGGATAACCTCATATCCTCGATTAATAAGTCCCGCAAGACGACGCTTTCGAGGTTTGTGTTCGCCTTAGGCATACCTACCATAGGCAAAAAGGCGGCAAAGCAGCTTGCCGACCGCTTCCGCTCGATAGAGGCGCTAAGGGAAGCCACAGCCGAACAGATAATTGAAATCCCCGAGTTCGGCGGTATAATGGCGGAGAATGTCGTAAACTTCTTTAAGGACGAAAAGAACGCCCGCCTCGTGGACAATCTGCTTAGCCATATCGAGATAGAGGCAGAGGAAGAGCCGGTAACCGAGGGCATATTCAGCGGGTATACCGTTGTGTTTACGGGGGTGCTTACCAATTACAAAAGAAGCGAGGCGCAAAAGCTTGTAACCGAAAGGGGCGGCAAAACAGCCGACAATATAAACTCCTCCGTAAACCTTGTTGTGGCTGGAGAGGAAGCGGGCAGCAAGCTGGCTAAAGCTCAAAAGCTTAACATAAAGATAATAAGCGAAGCCGAATTTATCCAAATGCTAAACGGCAATTAACTTTCATACGAATTTAAGCAATCAAAAAGGGCTCTCCGCGGAGAGCCCTTCGTGTTTAGTAAATCGCCGGCTATTTAGCGGCATAATCCTTATAAAATTCGTTGATGTAGTTTTGCACATCTTCTCTTGTGCCCCTGTACGGGCCCGGCTTTTCCATTTTGTTGGATACCGTTGCGGTAGCCCACAGCAGGGCGGTGGGGACATCGGAGATTTTTCTTTCGGTGATGTAGGCGGAAAAGGTGGTGTCGCCCCTGCCGCTTCTTCCCGAGAGGTTGCGGGCTCTTATGGGGCAGGTATAAATATTCCTGCCGTCGTACGCAAGTACCTCTGTGTTGTGGGTGATAACCACTTCCTTTGCGCCCCAGTCATGGAACATCTTAGCAGCGGTTACCCTGTCCGGTTGCCCCGTAAGTATTTCGGCCTCGGCGGCGTCCGTCTTTAGGTAGTGGATGTAGGGCATAAGCTCTTTTTTCTGCTTCCAGTCCTCAAAATACATCCTGCCGTCGGCATTGTCGGCGTGGCGGAGGTACGCCTGGACATCGACCGCAACCTTGCCTCTTTTGGCAAGATCGGGGATAAGCCCGTCCTCGTAGTCGCCGTAAATAAGCCCCGCGAAGTGGTAGATTTCGCTTTCTACCCCGGGAATGTCGGCGAGGGTGAAGGGCGCGCCCCGGCTTATGCACCTGCACTCGCGGCGCTCCTTGTCGGCGGTAAAGTATTTGTTGCGAATGGAGGTAGAGGCGGGGGAATCTATAAGATAGATATCCTCTTTGGGTATCACCAAAGCCTCAAGCCTGTCGGCATCTTTAGCGGCAAGCTTTGTTATCGCGCCGACCTTGTGCCCGAGGGCGTACGCCGACGCCGAAGAATAAATCACCGCGCCGCCGATTTCGATTATCTGGTGTTCGAGATAATCGATGTTGTAGTCCAAAGAAATGTGTCCTATTATCAGGCTGTCGTACTTTTTCATAGCTATATCCGTCTTATTTTTTTATGCGTAATATACCATCTGGGCGAAAGCAAGCATGGCGACCGACGCCGCGAACAGCGCGAGCTGAATCTTAATGCTCCACTTGAACCATTTGCCGTAGTCTACGGTTGTCATGCCGAGAATGAGAAGAAGCCCGGCGTTTGTGGGGTGCAGTATATTGCTGAAGCCGTCGGCGAAGGCGAATGCAAGCACGGCGACCTGCGGATGTATGCCCGACATATTGCAAAGCTCAAAGATTATGGGCATAAGCAAAACTGCTTTGGCCGAGCCACTGGGGATGAAAAGCTCGAACACGATGATTATAAAGTAAATCATTATGCTGCCAGCGAGAGGGTGCTGATTCTCGAGCAGGGGAAGGGTGCGGAACAAAATGGTGTCCATTATGTTGCCCTTCTCGATAATAAAGCGCACGCCGCCCGCTATCATTATCATGGCGACGGCGGGCAGAAGGGTGAGGACGCCTTTGCCTACAAGCTTAAAGAACTCTTTGCCGCGTATGCCGCATATTATAGAGGCTCCGAAGCCGCCCACGACATAGCATACAAGGGTTATGTAGATTATGTAATCCGACAAGGGGTGCCAGAAGATAGACACGATTGCCGAAACAATGACGACACCGAGCCAGCCCGCGAACCACTTCAGGGCGTTGCTTTTTGTCTTGTCGAAAACAAAGTCGTCAACCTCGAAGGAGAAGCTCTTTTTGCGCTCGAGGTCGGCCAGATAAACGGGGGACTTTTGCGGGTTTTTGTCTATCTTTTTGGCGTAGAAGTAAAGAAACGCCATCAGGATACCGTAAATAAGGATGAAGGAGATAAGCCTTACCTCTATGCCCGAGAACATAGGCAGTTTGCCTATTGTTTGCGCGACGCCCACCGTAAAGGGGTTCATTACGCCCGCGGCGAAGCCGAAGCAGCTGCCCATTACCGATATCCCAAGACCCACAAGGGCGTCCCAGCCCAGGGCGTAAGACAGCATTATTATAATCGGCACGAGAGGGATAAGCTCCTCGAACATACCGACGGCGCTGCCGAGGAACATAAAGGCGAAGGTAAGGATGGCGAGAAGCTGATATTTCTTTTTTATGAATTTATGGGCTATCGCCTTTACCATATAGACCAATATGCCGCTTTTTTCTAGCGTCATAAACACGGCGCCTATTATTACCAGAAGCAGCATTATGCTGTAAAGGATTATCGCGCCTTCCTCCGCGGGGTTAAGGACAAGGAAGGGCGAGAGCAAAAACTCCCACCACTCTATGCCGTCCAGGGTGGGATCCTCCTTGTATGTGCCCATTATGATAGAGCCGTTAGCGTCCCTCTCGTAGGCGCCCCTGGGCAGTACGAATGTAAGAACATACGCCGCGATAACAAGTATGAGAATTACCGCTACGGCGACTATTATCGCTCTTTTGTTGATTTGAATGATTCTGGGATTGTCATTGCCTTCGGGCATGGCCGAAATGTTGCCTTTCTCCTCCAAAACAGTTACCTCTCTCCGTTAATGAGTATATTATAAAGCCAAAGTTACACATTGGCAACATTATTTGTCGAAATTACGCCTAAACACAAAAACAAAGTTTGCGAATGTTGCTCATAAAATTGTAATATGGTATAATTTAACTATCCTAAAAATAAAAGGGGGCTGCTATGAATATATTATTCAAAGCGTATTGCAGAATCTATCAGGCGGTATTCAGGATTGTAGTGCCGCTTCTTCCCTGGCGCAAGCCCGAGCTTATCGAGGGCGAGAACAGCCTGCTTAAGTTGCCCGTCTTTATCAAATCCAAAGGCATAAAAAAAGTTCTTATAGTAACCGATAAGGGTATATCTTCTTTGGGGCTTGTCGAGCCGCTCAAGGAAGGGCTGGAGAAGGAGGGCATCGCCTACGCCTTCTACGATAAGACGGTACCTAACCCCACGATAGACAACATAGAAGAGGCCGCGGCGCTCTACCGCGAAAACGGCTGCGAGGCGATAATCGCATTCGGCGGCGGCTCGCCCATGGACTGCGCCAAAGGCGTGGGCGCGAGGATAGCAAGGCCCGATAAGCCCATACCCAAGATGAAGGGCGTGCTTAAGGTTCTCAGGAAGCTCCCGCCCTTGTTCGCGATACCTACCACCGCCGGCACGGGCAGCGAAGCAACCCTCGCGGCGGTTATCACCAACAGCGAAACCCACGAGAAGTACCCCATAAACGATGTCGTGCTTATCCCGAGATACGCCGTCCTGGATCCCGTACTTACTAAAGGGTTACCCAAACACATCACTTCGACAACGGGCATGGATGCCCTCACCCACGCCGTCGAGGCATACATCGGCAGAAGCAACACCCGCGAAACCGAGGATATGGCAAAAAAGGCGGTAAAGCTCATATTCGATAACCTAAAGGAAGCCTACGACAACGGGTCTAACCTCGAGGCAAGAAGAAATATGCAGTTCGCCGCTTACTACGCGGGCGTGGCTTTCACCAGGGCTTATGTAGGCTATGTGCACGCCGTCGCCCACACCCTTGGCGGTATGTACAATGTGCCGCACGGGCTGGCAAACGCCGTCATACTTCCCGTAGTGCTTGAGGCCTTCGGCGAATCCGCCCACAAGAGGCTTGCCGAGCTTGCCGATGTAGCGGGCATAACCAGCGAGGGCGAAACCGACGAGCAAAAGGCAAACAAGTTTATCGCCGCCATAAAGGAGATGAACGCCTACATGCAGATACCCACCGCCATAAAGGGCATAAAGGACGAGGACCTTCCCATCCTTGCCAAGAGGGCTTTCAAGGAAGCCAACCCGCTTTATCCCGTGCCCAGGCTGATGGGGCTTGACGAAATCACAAAGATATTCAAGGCAGTACAGGAATAAAACCGACCGAATGGAATCTATTTATTCACGAACGATAAGGCTTATCGGAGAGGAGGCATTTGCCAAGCTGCGCGCGTCCACCGTCGCGGTGTTCGGCGTGGGCGGCGTAGGCTCTTACGCGGTAGAGGCGCTTGCCCGCAGCGGGGTAGGGCGCCTCGTTCTCGTTGACGGCGACACGGTTGCCCCAAGCAACCTTAACCGCCAGCTGATTGCCATGCAGTCTACTTTGGGCATGCCCAAGGTCGAGGCGTGCAAACAGAGGATAGCCGACATAGACCCCGAAACAGTTGTAGAAACGCATTTTTGCTTTTTTGACGCTTCTAACGCCGATAATTTCGATTTTGCGTCATACGATTATGTGGTTGACGCGATAGACAGGATAACCTCCAAGCTTATCCTCGCCGAAAAGTGCAAACAGGCGGGCACCCCCATTATTTCGTCCATGGGGGCGGGCAACAAGCTTATCCCCACGGGATTTGAGGTAGCCGATATTTCCCAAACCTCAGTCTGCCCGATGGCTAAGGTTATGCGAAGGGAGCTTAAAGCCAGGGGTATACAAGGCGTAAAAGCGGTATACTCCAAAGAAGAGCCTGTCAAGGTTGCGAAAGAGGAAGGCTTAAGAAAGCAGCCGCCCGGAAGCGTAGCCTTCGTGCCGGGCGTTGTCGGGCTTACAATCGCGGGAGAGGTTATCAGGGAGCTTATTTCATGACGGATACAAAAAAGAAGGCAATTCTCGTAAATGTCGCCGACAGCGGGGATGCCCTCAAAGTTATTAAGGAGCTTGAGCAGCTCGCCGAAACCGCCGATTACGAAACGGCGGCTTCTCTCACCCAGCGCAAAGAAAAACCCGACAAAACCTATTATATAGGCAGAGGCAAGCTTGAGGAACTAAAAAGGCTCGTTGAAGCCCTTGGCGCCGATATCGTTATATTCGATAACGACTTGTCGGGAAGCCAGTTCCATAGCCTGGAGGAATTTCTGGGCGTTGATGTCATAGACCGCGAAACATTAATTCTCGAGATATTCTCCCGCCACGCAAGAAGCAACGAAGGCAAGCTGCAGGTCGAGCTTGCCCAAAAGAAGAAGGAGCTGCCGCGGATAATCGGCTCTTTCGAGGCTCTTTCCCGCCAGGGCGGCGGCGGAGCGGGCGGCGGAGGCGCAAGGCGCGGCGGCGGCGAGCAGCAAAAGGAGCTGGACAGGCGCGCCATAAAATTAGAGATAAAGCACCTTCAGGAAAAAATCAAAAAACTGGGCGAAGAGCGCGCCAGAAGAAGGGCAAACCGCCAGAATTCCAATGTAAAGACGGTATCTATCGTTGGCTACACCAACGCGGGCAAATCCACCCTTATGAACGCCCTTACCAAAGCGGGCGTTCCGGAGGAGGACAAGCTGTTCGCGACCTTAGACCCCGTAGGCAGAAAGCTATGGCTCGGCGAAGGGAGGCAGGTGCTTGTTTTCGACACGGTCGGCTTTATATCAAGGCTTCCCCACCATTTCGTGGAGGCTTTCAAAAGCACCCTTGAGGAAACAATAAACAGCGACCTCATTTTGCATGTCGTGGACGGCGTTTCGGAGGATATCCTCGAGCAGTACGATGTTGTAAAAGAGGTGCTCGAGTCCATCGGCGCGGGGGATATCCCCATGCTTACCGTTTACAACAAGTGCGACCTCGGTATGCCGCAAATTCTGCCCGACACGGGCAATTACTGCGTTATAAGCGCCAAATACAACCGGGGGATAGACACGCTTAAGGACAAAATTTCGGAGATACTTTTCGGAAAAAGCGATACCGTGCCAGATGGCGGTTTTGGCGAAGAAACCGAAGAATAGCCCGTTTTTCGGCGGCCGTAAGTCTAGAATAAGTAGATTCTACCTAAATTCGACAAAGTTCTAGACCGCCGATATCAACTTCTAGAGAGAGTGGTTTGCCTCCCGAATACGATGTTGTATAATTCGGTTAGCAAACCAAACGGAGGTAAAAAAATGAGATTCGGAGATTTCCTGTACACCCTGCGCAAAGAGAAGGGTATGACCCAAACAGAGCTTGCCGACTTGCTGGGCGTGACAAATAAAGCGGTATCCAAGTGGGAAACGGGGGAATCCTACCCCGAAACCTCGCTTCTCGTACCGATAGCCAATGTATTCGGGATTACTGTGGACGAGCTTTTAAGGGGTGAAAGGAATACCGCCCTCGAGCCCGCTCCCGAGCCCGAGAAGCCCGAACCCAAGGTCAGGCAATTAAAGCCTATGACCAAGGGCGAGGCTTTTACTCTAGCGGGCTCCGTCGCGCTTATATTAATAGGTGTATTGATTCTTATAACCCTTTCGGTAAACGATATTAAATACGGCATATATGTGCCCGTAATGCTCGGCTGCGTCGCCGTCGCCGTATTTTTAATAGTGTTCTCATCCTTTAACCGCAGGATAAGAAGCGCCGAAATGACCGAGCAAAACGCCAGAAAGGGCAGGGCGCTCGGCGCGGCTTTGTCGGCGGGTATATTTACGATAATCGCGTCGGTCGCAATGTTTATAGCCATGACAGGCGCCCGTGTAAAGATAAATATATCCTTGCCCGTATTCTTTGCCGTGCTTATACTTGGCATAAGCGCCGTTATTTACGCGGGCGTGCAATGGGGCAGCTTCGAAAAGACCTACGCCCTCCCCGAAGAAGAGCAGCCGGTGCCCGCCAGGTACAAGAAACTTCAGGAAGGCCTTACAAGCGCCCTGATGCTCTCGGCTGTTGTCGTGTTTTTGCTTCTCGGCTTCCTCAAAGGCCTCTGGCACATAGCCTGGGTCGCCTTCCCCGTAGCCGCCATAAGCTGCGGTATAGTTACCTCGATACTTAAGGCATTAGAAAAATAAGAAAAAATAATTTCGGGTTAACAAACACAAAAGGCTCTCGAATGAGAGCCTTTTTGCTTTATAAAAAAAGTGTGCACCCGCTCCGACATAAACTACCGAATCGGCACGGTTACAGGTGACTCCCTCAAAGCTTCCTCGTGGCACATCCCGTAAATCGCTTAGTGCTGCTGCGGTCAGGCCCTGACACGGTTCACGACCCGAAATTGCACAAGACCTTGAGATCAACATTCCTTATAACCGTCGGCTTTCCATAGAATATGCCTCGGCGGGCGTTCGACCCTGCTGTAGCGGATTGCAGGTTACAGGGCACCGCTAGCTCCCCGTCTAGCACACTAGGACTATTATACATTAGTATGGGCGGTTTGGCAACGGATATCTTAAAGGCTTTTTGTAATATTCTGCAAGAATTAATCGACGGTTAAAGCTTCGGGCTTAGGGGCAACCTTTTTGTTTAATACTTCGGACATAATGAGGACGATTATCCCGAAGAACAAAAGGTATACGGGGTACAGCCCTATGTTTATCTTCTCGGCGATTACGCCGAACAGCGGGGGCAAGAAGGTGCTGCCTATGTAGGCAAACGCCATTTCGACGCCCACTATCGCCTGCGAGTATTCCTTGCCGAAATTATACGGGGTGGCGTGTATTATCGAGGGGTAAACGGGCGCGCAGCCTAAACCCACTATAACCAGCCCTATAAGCGCCGTTACATTTGTGCCCACGGGTATGCCCATAAGGATTACGCCCGAAAGCGAAATTATCATACCGATTCTTATAAGCTGCTTGTCGGAGAGCTTGCCCGCCGCAAAGCCGTTCAGGAAGCGCCCCACAGTCATACCTATAAAGAAAAGAGAGGCAAACCTCGCCGCAGTTTCGGCGTCGGTGCCGTGGTACACCACAAGATAGCTGCTCGCCCAGATAGACGCCGTCTGCTCCATACCGCAATAGGCTAAAAAGGCTACAAGCACATAGGGCACGCCTTTTACCTTAAGCGTTTTGGCAAGCCCGATGGGGGGCGTCTTTTCTTTGCCCGCCACGATGCCGTTTCTTTTCCAGATGGGCAGGCTAGCAAACAATATAACGGTTAAGCCTATCTGAATAAAGCCCACAGTACGATATCCTAAAGGCCAATCCAGCCGCCCTCCCGTGAGGAAGTATCCCATGATATAGGGGCTTATTGTCGCCCCCACGCCCCAGAAGCAATGCAGCCAGCTCATGTGGCGGGAGGAGTAATGCAGGGCGACATAGTTATTTAACGCGGCGTCTATCGCGCCGGCGCCCAAGCCGTAAGGTATTGCCCAAAGGCAAAGCATATAAAAGCGGTTGGATACCGAAAAGCCGATAAGGGCCAGCGCAGTAAGCATGACGCTTATGGCGGTAACAAGCCCCGCGCCCAGCTTTTTGGTAAGGCGGTCGGAAAAAAGGCTGGAGATAATGGTACCGCCCGCGATAATCATGGTGACTATACCCGCGTAGGACAGGGGGACATTAAGCTCGGCTTGCATAACGGGCCAGCCCGCCCCCAGAAGGGAGTCGGGAAGCCCGAGGCTTATAAACGCAAGATAAATGATAACAAGAAGCAACGAGTACACGCTTTTTCTCCGATTGGCAAAAACGCCGAACACTATTATATCCTAAAACTTGCGATTGTGCCAGAGGAATCCGCCACAATAAAAGTGAAAAGAAAGGGTAAAACAGCGTAAGGCGGTAAAATCTTCGCTGGAATTTTCAAATTTTGCCCTAAGGGTTTTTCTTTATTGACAAAACGCCCGTATTGTGCTATGGTAGCCTTAAAATAAGAAGCCGATTTGGGCTTTCTTTGAGGGGTATTATGGGAACCGCATTTAGCTATTTTTACGATTATTATATTTTAAAAAATCCCGTCGACCTACCCATGTATGTGTATGTGCTGGTGCACCTTCTCTTTATTGTGCCGCTTAACTTTTTCGCTTATTTTCTGGTGTATAAATCAAAGAACAAGAGCCCCGGGGCCCGCGAAAAAATGTTAAAGGGCGGGGCGATCGCCATGGGGCTTGTGATGATTATGCGCTACGCCATATATTACATTTATGTCTACAAGGTGCAATATTTTAACACCATCGTAAAATTCGAGATGTCCGAAATAGCTATGTACCTTCTTATACTGGCTATTTTCTTTATCAAAAAGCAATGGTTCTATCCGCTTGCTTTTGTGGTGGGGCTGCTTAGCAACATAGCGGTTGTGTTTTACCCGTACACGGTATTTTCGGACAACCCGCCTTTCCATATGTACACGGTGTCCAGCGTGCTGTTCCATGTGCTCAACGGGTATATGGCGCTTATGCTAATTACAGCGAGGGGGTATACGCCCAGGCTTAAGCACTTGGGCGGGGTGCTTCTCGGGAACATCATATTGTTTGCCGTAATACTTCTTGCCAACAGGATTACGGGCGAAAACTTTATGGCGCTCTCCGACCCCTCAAAACTGCCCATAATAAACAACACAAGGCCGCCTGTAAATGTAATAATCATTTATCTTGTTTTCAACGGTATGAGCTTTGCAGTGTTCGGGGTGTGCGAGCTTATATATAAACGGCTGCACAGAACCCATAACACCGAGGCGGCAAACGAAAAATAGCCTTATTTGCGCTTTGTTTTTAATACATATTCCTTGTCCCTGAAAAAGGGCTTGAACTCGAACCTGGCGTTAAGGAATTTCATAATCAGGGACGAAACGGGGCTTACGGTAAAGGCAAAAATCACGGTGCCTATGCCTACGCCCTTTATTTTATGGGTTATGGCGAGAGAAATAACAACCGCCGTGGTTATGCAGGCTATGTCGAAAATCCATTTTAATTTCGGTATGGTTATTTTCTTGTAAGCGGCGACCTCCCGCACGAAAATATCGTAGGGCATGAGGGGCGCCTTGCAGGTGAAAAATATGGCGACGGCGATGCAGAGCAGTATATATCCCGCCCCGAAAAAGAGTATCCTCTGCCAGAGGAATTGCGCCGTAACCCCCGCCAGCAGCCAGTTTACGAAATCCAGCATAAGCCCGTATATTACCGCGGCGGCGAAGGACAAAAGATAGCTGACCTTCACCCTTTTTACAATGGCAATCATGAGCACCATAATAAGGCCCTGCACAATGTAATTCCACACGCCTATCGAAACAAAAGGCAGGGCAAGGCTTAGTACATATACGGGCGCCTGCACGACCGTCATGCCGAAATCGGCTTTTATAACAAGGGCTATCGAAAGGGCTATTATTGCCAGAGCGAGAAGTAACGAGAGCTCGCCGTTAACGCGTATTTTTTTCATACATCCATATTACAGGATAAAAGAAAGTAAATCAAACGAAAAAAGGCAACTTGTTTTGCCTCTCCTATAATTTATTTATTATTTATTCATTATTAAGCTATTGACTAAGAGGGCGTTCTTCTATAATATATATGGGTAAATATTTCCGCGCAAAGTTAACGGAAGAAAACTATCCGGAGAGAAAGGAGAAACATCGTGCTCAGGCTGGAAAAAATCACGAAGCATTACAAGGTAGGCGAAAAGATTGTCGAGGCGCTAAACGGCATAACCGTGGATTTCGCGGGCAAAGGCTTAGTCGCCGTGCTGGGGCCTTCGGGCTGCGGCAAAACAACGCTTATGAACATCATTGGCGGCTTGGACAGGGCGACCGCGGGCGACCTGGTTATAGACAATAAAAGCACAAAAGGCTACAGCGAGAAGGACTGGAACAACTACCGTAACCATCAGATAGGCTTTGTGTTTCAGGCGTACAACCTCATACCGCATATGACGGTGTTCTCCAATGTCGAGCTCGCCCTCACGCTTTCGGGCGTATCCGCCAAAGAAAGAAAGTCAAAGGTATTGGACGCCTTAGCAAAGGTAGGGCTAAGCGACCAGGTGAGCAAAAAGCCCAACCAGATGTCGGGCGGGCAGATGCAGAGGGTTGCGATAGCGCGCGCCATCGTAAACAACCCCAAGATTCTTCTTGCAGACGAGCCCACGGGCGCGGTAGACAGCAAGACAGGCGTCCAAATTATGGAGCTTCTCAAAGAGATATCCAAAGAGTGCCTTGTAATTCTGGTAACCCACAACCAGGAACTTGCCGATATGTACGCCGACAGAATCATAAGGATGCAGGACGGGCTTATCGTAAGCGACCAGGAGATTATACGGCAGTACGATGCGGCGGAGGGGCCCGAGGGCCCCGAAAAGAAGAAGAGGGCCAAGATGAGCTTTGCCACCGCCACCAAGCTTAGCTTCAACAACCTTGTTAACAAAAAAGGCCGCTCTATAATGACGATAATTTCGGGCGCGATAAGCGTAATCTGTATCGCCCTTATTCTGTCCATGAACAGCGGCTTCGCCTATTACATAAACGACTTCGAAAGAAACAACCTTAGCCGCTTCCCCATAAAAGTAACCACCCAGACGACCTCGCTTATAGACCTTCTTAAAGAGGCCTTCCAGCAGGGCAACAGGTTTGACCCATCCAGCATAAACCTCGACTCTATGCTCGAGCTTTTCCGCGAGGATCAGGAGCTCAGGGAAAAGTACACCGACAAAGAACTTATATTCCTCTCCAAACTCGTGCTTGCCGTAATCGAAAAGGGCATCACGGGCTTCCAGAACCTCGAGGATTTTGATTTCGATAACGAATACGACCTTTTAAGCAAGCTGTTCGGGGTAAGCCTCGGCACGGATATTTATCAGTTTATGCTTGCGCTGGAGAACGATTTCAACCCCGACTGGGGCGCGATAATGCGCAACTACAACCTGCAGTTTGATATCTACCGCAAGGACGACAAGGGCAATGAATCAAAGCTGAATCCCGCCGATATGTTCATAAAGTTTATAGAGGATTCGGGGTTTCTTGCCGCCATAAACCTTTTCGCCCCGGGCGCCTCGGGCAGGCTTAACTCCTTGCTGTACGGCAAGGATATGCAGGAACTCAGGGAGATGTTCGACAAGAACAACCCGTGGTCTATGATGATAGACGACGAAATCCTGCTTAACGCCCAATACGATGTGCTTGCGGGCAGGCTTCCCGCCTTCGGCACCGAGGACGCCAAGCGCGAGATAGTGCTTGTTGTGGACGAGTTCAACCAGTTGGACGACTACACCCTGTTCCTTTTGGGAGCCATAAGCGTCGAGAGCTTCCTGCTTACGGTAATAAACGATTTCCGTGTCCTCCTTCCCGAAGAGGCCGAAAAGATGTTAGATGTCTTCATCCGTATGCTTATACCCAAAAACACCGGCGAAGTAAAGGAAGAATACACCTTCGAAGAATTCATTGGCGACGAGGCAAACGGCATAATGCCCGCGACCTTCGTGCTGCGCATCCCCACCGACTACTTCGCCCTGGACGAGGCGACGGGCGTATACAATAAGACGGGCGAAGGCGCCGAAGTCAAGGTGGTGGGAATACTCCGCCTTAAGGACGGCGTAAACGCAGGCGTAATAAACGGCGCGATAGGCTACACCGAGGCGTTGGCCCGCGACCTTATCCAGAGAGGCAACAACGCTCCCGTTGTAAAGGCGCTCAAGGAGGCCCTCAACCGGTACGACATCGAAAGAGAAACTCTTCTTAACCTCGCAAAGCGTATATCCGAAATAGAGCTGGATATAGACTACCTCCCCTCTATGCCCGAAACGAGAAGGCTTACCCTTCTTAAGGAAATACTCGCGGCGTACGAAGAGCTTAACCTCACCCAGGAGCAGATAAGCCTGATTACCGAAATCGCGGGCGGGCTGTACGGCTTCGAGTTCACTCCCGAAAACGCCGACATCATAAACCGGATGGCTGGCCTTTACGCTCAGTTGGATGTCACCGAGGAAGAATATGCCGAGATATTGAGGCTGGCAAGGCTGATAAACACGCTGGAAAACAGGGACGGCTACATAGACGCCATCACCCGGGTTACCCAAATAATAAGCAATCTGGACACGAGGGATCAAAACGCCGATGTTTTAGCCAGGGCGGCTGTTTCGCTGTGGCGCATGGACCCGACAGAGGAAGATATCCAAAACCTTATCGAAATCGCAAATCTTTTGAACGGGCTTAGGCTTACCCAAGCCGAAGCCGAGGCTGCCTACGAGGCGGCAAGGCTTCTTGCGACGCTCCAAATAGATTATGAAGATACGCAAATAATAGGTCAGATTATAGACGAGCTTAAGGGGCTTTCGTTCGGGCAAGAGGATATCTCAACAGTAATACAGATAGCCCAAATATTCAGAGGCGTAAACTACGGCTCCGACGGGCAAATCCTTACCGAAATGGCGGCGCTCCTGCCCCAGCTCATATCGGCGCCCACGCCCGAATTGTGTCTGGAATTCGATACCCTTATGAATCAGCTCACCCCCGAAAGCAGGGACGCCATAACCGCGGCATGGCCCCTGTTGGTGTCCTTAAGCCCCACTCCCTCGGATATTCAGATAATACTCAACGCCGTATTGCTCGCAAGAGGGCTCGGGCTTACCGAAAGCGAGATAGAGGCGGTAATCGAAGCGGCTCAACTTCTTTCCACAATAGAGCTTACCCAAGAGGATTTTGAAAATTTATATGCCGTCGCTATGATTCTTTCGGAAATGATTGAACAGCAAGACATAGAGATTCTTATCGAAACCGCGGCAATCCTTCGCGAGATGGATTTCACCGAAGAAGATATCGATAACCTGAACCTCGCTTTGGATATCATTAGCGCCGTCGAAGTCCCCGAGGCCGACGCCGGGTCTTTCAAGGAGGCATTCGAAATTATCCGTGCCCTTGGCATTACAAGGCAGGATATCGAAACGGCAATCGGGCTCGCTTCGCTTGGCGCGCAGCTTGATATGGAATCGGAAGATATGGTCACTTTGAGGGATACCCTCGCGGCGGCGGCAAGGCTGTACGAGATAACCGGCGAAGAGGGTATGCTTAAGATGTGGCAGACCGTTCAGCTTATACAGGAGTTCAACCCCACCGAGGAGGACGCCGAGGCGCTAAGCAGGATGCAATACCTTTTGGGGCAGATTAACCTCACCGAAGAGGAGCAGCAGGCCCTTCGGGAAATACTCGAGTTCTCTCAGGAAAACGGCGGCAACGGTAGCCTTGAGACTATGGCCAACTTCCTCATACTTCTACAGAAGGTAAAGCTGGACGAAGCCGAGCAAGCTGCCGCCATCGAGCTTGTCGAGCTCGCGATGGCAACGCTTGAATATCCCGAAGCCGACATAACCGCGGCGACGGGGCTTATCCGCAGCGTGTTCGCCATCAACTTCACCGAAAGCGAAATCGACCTCGTAATAAAGATGCTGCCCATACTTTCCGGGCTCGACTTCAGCAAGGGCGAAAGCGAACTTATGAACCAGCTTGCCGAAATCTTCAAGATAAGGAATGTCACAGTCGCCGAGGACAAGGTTTGCGCGCACCGCCCCAACGCCCCGCACACCGCCGAGTGCGCCTACATAGACACCGTGCAGTACGATGTTATCATGAGCGGCTTCGACCTGAGGGATCTCATGAGGCCCGTAAGCGTGGATATTTATCCCTACTCCATCGAGTCGCGCAACGAGGTAATCAAGTTTATAGACAATTACAACAGGCGCATAATGCAGGACGCTGAGTTTGCCAACTCCACCATCGACTACACCGTGGTTTACACCGACGAACTAAGCGAAATGACCGCCTCGATGACATCTATGATAAACACGATTACCTACATCCTCATAGGCGTAGCCGCCATAGCGGTTATAGTGGCGATGCTTCTTGTCGCGATAATCCTTTACATCTCGGTGCAGGACAGGACAAAGGAAATAGGGCTTCTGCGCTCCTTGGGCGCCAGCAAGTTCAATGTTTCCAGCGTGTTTATAGCCGAAACCTTCATAATAGGGCTTGTCAGCGGCATAGTGGGCGTCTGCCTTGCGCTTATCCTGACCTTCCCCGCAAACATTGTCATAAAATCGGTGCTTGGCATAAACAACCTTCTGCGGCCCGTCTGGTGGCACCAGTTCCTGCTTATCGGCGTGTCCTTTGTGATAACCGTCATAAGCGGGCTTATCCCCGCCGCGCTCGCCGCGAAGAAAGATCCTGTGCTTGCCCTGCGTACCGAATAATGCCCTCGCTTAAATATTGACTTCGCGTTTATAATAAATTATAATAAAGTTGGAACACTTTTACAGGTAAATGGAGACTTTATGAAAAAGAAGTTTATTGTTGTTCTGTCTATAATAGCCATAATCGCCGTTTCGGCGGCAGTAATGGCGGCTTGCACCGATAAAGAAGAGGAGGTCAGGGTAGAAAAAATCGAGATAGAACTGGCCGAAAACACCGTAATCAAGGTGGGCGACAAGTACGATTCGTCAAAATTCGAAATTAACGCCACCCTCACCGACGGCTCGAAAGTAAAAGTAACCAACACCTCGGGTATATATTACGATAAGAGCGGGCTCAACCTCGTAAACGGCAAGTACAGCCAATCGGGCGAGGTTACCCTCAAAATAATTTATCTCGAGAAGTACGAGGCCGAGCTCAAGTTCACTGTCATAACGGCGTAATCCGAGGGAGAGTATATGCTGATATCCAAACTTGTAGGCAACCGTTCGAAGGATAACCCCTCGGACGCCGCCATAAAAAGCCACGCGTATTTAGTAAGGGCGGGATTCATAAAGCTTGTAGCAAACGGCATCTGGTCGCTCGGTATGCCCGCCAAGCGTATAGCCGCCAAGATAGAAAAGATTATACGCGAAGAAATGGACGCCATCGACGGGCAGGAGTGCTCCTTCCCCGTCGTAATGCCCCGCGAACTGTGGGAAGAAAGCGGCAGGTACACCTCGATAGGAGAAGAAATGGTGCGGTTCAAAGACCGCAACGGCCGCGACCTTGTTTTAGGTATGACCCACGAAGAAGCGGCGGTGCATTTCGCCCGCGACAATGTGGTCAGCTACCAGCAGCTGCCGTTTATGATTTATCAGATCCAGACCAAGTTCCGCGACGAGGCAAGGTCGAGAGGAGGGCTTATAAGGGTAAGGGAATTCACCATGAAGGACGCTTACTCCTTCCACATCTCGCAGGAAGACCTCGAGGAATACTACGAGAAGGTTTACGCAGCCTACACCCGTATATTCAAAAGGATAGGGATGAAAAATGTTGTTGCCGTAAAATCCGACAGCGGCATGATGGGCGGCAGCGTATCCCACGAGTATATGCTGCTTACCCCCGTCGGCGAGGACACCATAGTTATCTGCCCCGCCTGCGGCTACAAGGCCAATATGGAAGTCGCCGAGTGCCAGCCCCAAAGCTTCAGTGACGAGGTATCTGCACAGAAAGAGGAAGTGTTCACGGGCGACGCCAAAGAGATAAGCGAAGTTTCGGCATACCTCAATGTGCCCGACTATAAGACGATAAAGGCGGTAAGCTATAACATTAAGGGCGAAACCACCACCGTGCTTTGCTTCATAAGAGGCGACCTCGAGGTAAACGAGGCAAAACTTAAAAAGATAATCCGCAAAGAGATAGTGCCCTCCAACCTTACCGACAGCGAAAAGCTTGTCGCGGGCAACATCGGGCCCATCGGGCTGGACACAACCGACACCATCGTAGTGTTCGACGCTTCCCTCAAAGGTGCCAACAACATGGTGACGGGCGCCAACCGCGCCGAATATCATATAAAAGGTGTGGATGTCCAAAGGGATATCGCCGTAAAGGAGTTTTTCGACATCGCCAAGGTAAAGGAAGGCTCGGGCTGCCCCAAGTGCGGCGCTGCCCTCACGATAAGCAACGGCATAGAGGTGGGCAACATATTCCAGCTGGGCACCAAGTACACCAAGTCTATGGAAATGACGGTGCTCAATAAGGACGGCGCGCAGGTTTACCCCATAATGGGCTGCTACGGCATAGGCATAGGGCGCGCTATCGCCTCCGTCGCCGAAGAATCGGCAGACGACAAAGGCCTGTGCTGGCCGATGTCCATAGCCCCGTGGCATGTGTATCTCTGCCCCATAAGGATAGACAACGAAGAGGTTCGCGCAAAGTCACACGAACTGTACGAAAGCCTCAGGAAAGCGGGCGTCGAGGTTCTGTTCGACGACAGGGACGCTTCCCCCGGCTTCAAATTCGCCGATTGCGACCTTATGGGCATACCGCTTAGGGTAGTAATCAGCCCCCGCTCGCTCGCAAACGGAGAGATAGAGCTCCAGATGCGCGACGGCAGCCTGAAGACAAACATAAAATACGAGGATTGCGTAGGAAAAATAGCTGAGATAGTGTCAAAAAATATCGTTTAGGAAGGTTTATGTGAAAAGGTTGGCGATTGTTTTATTAATCATCGCGGCAATATGCCCGCTGCTCGCAGCATGCGACAACGGGACTAACCCTCCCGGCAAAGACCCTAACGAGCCCGATGATTTCTGGACCGATGGCTTTACGCGCGACCAAACGACGGCTTCCGAGATGGTAAATGACCTTATCGGCGGCGTTATGGAGACCCTCAGGCAAGCGGGCGAAACCGACAGCAGGATAATTTCCTCCAACATCAGGCTTAACATAGACTACAACAACGATAAATCCTACCTTTTAATAAAGTCCAACTATTTTGCCAATAACCCGCAGGATACCGCCGCGATGTTCGAGTTCCGCGACGCCGAAAACGACGAGCTTCAGCTTGGCGCCTACCTGTATCAGAAGAACGGGTTTACCAACCTATATATTAACCTCGAGGAAAACAAGATAAAGATACCCATCGAGGGCTACAACCTTTCGGATAACTTTCCCCTGCAGATGAGATTCAGCCCCGACGCCAAGACATTGGTGTCGATGGGCTTTTTGACTTTTATGAGCGTGAAGGGCAACATCGATTACGAATATAAGGTTGCCAACAATATGTGCGAGAGGCACTTCCGCTTTTATGTCGATGTCCCGAAGAGCCTTGCCAGCTTTGTTAATATGGACGCATCCTGGCGCGACACCATGGGCGTAAGCGGGCAGGAGATAGATTTGCTGCTCAGAAACATTCTAGGCATTTGCAGCGCCGATGTTCAAAGCGGCAACATCCCCGACACCACTATCAAAGTCGAATTCAATACGATAGGGGGCGACCCCGACAGCTTCGGCGAGGGCAAAATTTCCAAACTAAAGATGGATGTCGCCGCCAAGTCCATGCAGACGGGCGACACCGTTTTCGGCAAGGACTTCAGCATAAAGATAAACGCCGAAACGCTGCTTGTCTCCAACACATCGGTTAAAGGCATACCCGCAGAAAACACCTTCGGCGACTATGTAGACTATTCTAACCGCAAATTCCGCATCTACGCTACAGCAAAAGAGGACGGAGGCGGCGAAGAAGCCGATGTCACGGCGGACTTCATTTACGACGCAGCAAACGCCGGCCAGACATGCTTTGCCGTAAGCGTAGTCGGCAAAACAAGCGGACAAAAGCTTTGCTCCATCTATTACAGGGACAAATATATCTACCTCAACTGGCTAGATGGCGGGCAGGAGAAAAACATAAAAGGGGCTTTCGACTTTAACCGCTTCCTCTTAATGCTAAGCGACGAAATAGGTTCCAGCCCCAACTTAAGCTTTATAAGCGTGCTTTCGCAGCTTATGGCAAACTTAAGGCTTTACGGCGGGCAGGTGAGCTACCGCTTCGAGCCCAGATTATATAACGAAATTATGGGTATCAGTGAAGACAAGCTCCTTTATATCCTTAGCGAATGCTCCGACAGCGATATAAGCGAAACCCTCGCGCAGGCGGGCGTAAGCGTCGCAGATTTCTTCAAGAGCTTTACCCTCTCCCTCGGCAACACCGATAAGTTTATCGAGCAGATAAGCGAGATAACCTACCCCGATGAGGTAAACCAACTTTCAAAATAGATAATCGTATTTGCAAAAACAAAAGGGCTCCCGGTTGAGAGCCCTTAAAATTTAGCGCTGATTTCTTTATTTAATCATATCGTTCATATTGTACAGCCCGGGCCCTTTGCCTTGCAGGAATATAGCCGCGTTTACGCTGCCGTTGGCGAATACCGCCTTGCTTTCGGCCTCGTGTGAGAGGGTTATTACCTCGTTATCCATAATAAACATAACTTCGTGCTTGCCGACTATCGTCCCGCCTCTTACGGCGTGTATGCCCACTTCGTTTTTCTTGCGTTTGCCTACAATGCCTTCCCTGCCGTATACGGGCTCGAGGTCGGGGCGCATAGCTTTGGCGCCCTCGTACAGCATTAAAGCCGTGCCCGAGGGAGAGTCCACTTTCTGGTTGTGGTGGCACTCTATAATCTCGATGTCTGCCTTGTCGCCCAGAAGCTCGCAGGCCTTTTCGACTAGTTTTACAAGGGCGCGGATGCCCACCGAAAGGTTGCCCGTGCGGAAGATGGGAAGCTTTTTGGAGTATTCCTTAATATACTCGGCATCGGCGCTGTCGTAGCCCGTCGTCGCGAGCACGCAGGGTATGTTGTGCTTTTCGGCGTAAGGCAGAATCTCGTAAAGGGCGGACTTTACCGAAAAGTCTATAATGCAATCTACCTTCTCGGTAACTTCGTTGATGTCGGGGTAAATCGGCAGGCCGAGCCCGCGGGAATCGGTGTTTTTATCCACCCCGCAAACCGCTCTGGCGTCGTCGCGGGCTGCTATGGCGTTATATACCATCCTGCCCATTTTGCCGTTAATGCCGTAAATAAGTATGTTTACCATATCCGCTCCTTAATAGGGGCTTATTCGATTAACCCGAGCGCGCGAAGCTCCTTGGCGAGGTACTCCTCTTTGGAAAGCTTTGTGAGGGGCAGCCGCATATAGTCGTCGGGGATTATGCCCATCAGGCGGGCGGCGCACTTTACGGGTATGGGGTTTACCTCGCAGAACAAAGCCTTAATGAGGGGCTCTATCTTAAACTGCATTTCGCGGCTTCCCGCTATGTCGCCTTCAAAGAACTTATTGCACATATCCGCCATATATTGCGGCATTATGTTGGAAGCAACGCTTATCACGCCCAGGCCGCCAAGGGCGAGCACGGGGAATACCAGCCCGTCGTCGCCGCTGTATAAGTCCATTTTGCCGCCCGTAAGGCGCGCGACTTCCATAATCTGTGAAATGTTGCCCGAGGCTTCCTTTATGCCCGCTATGTTTTTGTAGCCGGCGAGTTCCTCGGCGGTTTCGGGGTTGATATTGACGCCCGTCCTGCCGGGTACATTATACATAATAATGGGGATATCGACGGCGTCCGCCATAGCTTTATAGTGGGCTACGATACCCTTCTGTGTGCATTTGTTGTAGTAGGGGGTAACCGCCAGGATGCCGTCGGCGCCCAGTTCCTGAGCTTCTACGGCGTATTCTACGGCGGTATAGGTATTGTTGCTGCCCGCGCCTACTATAACAGGTATTTTCTTGTTAACCTGCCTTATAACAGCGGTAGCTACCGCCGTACGCTCGCGGTGAGTCATCGTTGTGGGCTCGCCGGTCGTGCCGTTTACGACAAGGGCGGCAATCCCGCCTTTCAGCTGGGTGTCCACCAGATGCTCGAGAGCGGCAAAGTCTACATTGTCGTTTTGGAACGGCGTGATTAGTGCCGTCGCGACGCCTTTGAATAACGCCATTTTTATTCTCCTTAACTATTCGCCTCTCTTATTAATAAGATATTCGACGATCTGGATTGTGTTGGTTGCGGCGCCCTTGCGGATGTTGTCGGCAACTACCCAGAGGTTGCAGCCCGAATCGACCGAGAAATCCAGGCGGATGCGCCCGATGTATACCTCGTCGTGATCCTCGGCGTATATGGGCATGGGGTACTTGAGGTTAGCCGTGTCGTCCATCACGATAACGCCGGGGGCGTTTTCGAGGGCTTCCCTGATGCCTTCCAGGGTGCATGGCTTTTTGAACTCGATGTTAATGCTTTCGCTGTGCCCGTGGAATACGGGTACGCGAACCGTCGTAGCCGTAATTTTAAGGTCGTAATCGTTTAGTATCTTTCTGGTTTCGTTTATCATCTTTTCCTCTTCCTTTGTGTAGCCGCTGGGCATAAACACATCGATGTGAGGGATGACATTGCCGAAGATGGGGTAGGGGAACTTCTTGGGGGCCTCGCCGTTGATGCCGTTCCTGAGGTCGTCGTAGCCCTGTACGCCGGCGCCCGAAACCGCCTGATAGGTGCTGTATACTATTCTCTTGATGCCGTACTTGTCATAAAGGGGCTTGAGCGCTACTACAGCCTGTATGGTGCTGCAGTTGGGATTGGCGATAATGCCCTTGTTGTTAAGAGCGGCGTCGCCGTTAACCTCTGGCACCACGAGCGGGACCTCGGGGTCCATACGCCATTGGCTGCTGTTGTCCACCACTATCGCGCCATGCTCGGCGAATATGGGGGCGTAGATTTTGGAAACAGAAGCACCTGCCGAAAATATTGCGAAGTCTATTTTTTTATCGACTATATTTTCGGGTTTAAGCTCTATGACGGTATGGTCTTTGCCCATAAAGTTGACGACTTTGCCCGCCGATTTCGCCGAAGCGAAAAGATAGTAATTCTCGATGGGAAGTTTGCGCTCCTCGAGTACCTGCAGGAACTTGTTGCCGACCATCCCGGTTGCGCCCACGACTGCTAAATTGTAGTGCTTCATATTTATCTCCTTGATTGGTAAAAATACACTGTAGTGATGTCCTAATTATAGATTACGGCACCGCTAATGTCAAACAAAACAGGCTGATTGCGCCCCGATTTGCTTATAATCGATATATTATTATAATATATTAATTTCATATTTCGATTGCAATACAGGGCAATATATTGTATACTTTACAAAGTGAAAGCGATACACTAATTGAGGTAAACCTATGGCCGAAAAGAATGCAAAGACAAAAAAATCGGGAGAACTTCAGCTAAAGCTTCTTCAAAAGCTCATTCTCGCGCCCGAAAACCGCAACGAGCCTTCCAAAGGCGCGTACCCCAAGGGCAGGTTCGGGATGTTTAAGGATATATTGTTTGGCAACTTCTCCAACCTCGCTATGGCGAATATCCTTACCCTCATATTCGCGCTGCCGCTTATCGCATTAATCTGTTTTGTGCTTGTTATCGGGTTTGAGAACTTTTCGTATATGCTAAACGGCGTAAAAGAGCCTTACCTTCTTTCCGATTTCGGCATCGGGCTTTCCCGGGGCGCCTCGCTTATCGCCACAAAGGCCAATATGCTTATAGCGTACAGGGTATTCTTCTCCGCCATTGCCGTATGCCTTCCCATTCTGGGCTTCGGGATAGCGGGGCTTCTGTATCTTTGCACAAAGTATGTGTGGGGCGAGAGCTTTATCTGCAAAAAGGATAAATACGGCAACGATGTCCCCCGTATTATTATAGAATACTTCCGCGGTGTAAAGCTTTACTGGAAGCAAACCGTCATAATAATGGCAGGCTTCGCCGTAATATTCGCCGGCGTGTCAAACCTCATAATCCTGTTTGTCGAAGGCCTCTGGACGGGGCTAAACGCGGGGCACGTGATAGGGCTTATAGCCGCCTGCATAATAGGGCTTGCGTCCGTTATGGTGCTTTTCAACCTCCTGCCCATGGTAGTTGCGTACGATATGCCTCTTGGCAAAAAGCTCACAAACGCAGCGATACTCGCGACGGCTTTCTTCCTGCCCTCGCTTATTATACTCATATTAGCCGCCGCCCCCTTCCTGCTTACCGCGGTAGGAGGCATCCTCAATATTTTCGTCGCCATAGCCATAAGCATGATAGGTTTTTCGTACTTCTGCCTTATATCGGTAAACTATCTTGGCTATAATTCCGAAAAAATACTCGTGCCCCTGTACGAGGCTTCCATAAACCCCAACAAATCCAAGAAGAAGAGCAAAAAGAGCAAATCCAACAAGCAGTAATGGGAAAAATATTAAAAGCAGTAATATTCGGCGGCAAGGCAAGGGTTGCCGTGCTGGACACGACCGACACCGTAAACGAGGCTATAAGGCTCCATAAGCTGTCCCCCCTGGCGGCCGCCGCTTTGGGAAGGGCGCTTACGGCAGGCGCCTATATTTCGTCCAACCTCAAAAACCCCACCGACCGTTTCAGCCTTACGATAGACGGCGGTGGGCCTCTGGGCAAAATAATTGTCGCCGGCGAGGCGGGCGGCTATGTGCGCGGGTATGTGCAAAACCCGTATATAGAGCTTCTGTACAGAAACGGCAAACTTGATGTCGGCGGCGCCGTCGGGCGCGACGGATATATAAGCGTTATAAGGGATTTGGGGCTTAAAGAGCCCTATGCCGGAAGGTGCAAGCTAACAACGGGCGAAATCGCCGAGGACTTCGCGGCGTATCTTACCCGCAGCGAGGGCATACCCGCGGCGGTTGCGCTGGGCGTCCTTACCGGCTCCGAAGGCTGCAAGGCGGCTGGCGGCGTAATAGTGGAGGCCATGCCCGACATCAGCGAAGAGCAAATCGTTATGCTCGAGGATATAATGACCAACTTTATGGGCATAAGCTCGCTTCTCGCGCAAAAGAGCGCCGAAGAAATCCTCGACTTTTACTTCGGGTATCTGGACGCCGAGGTTTTTGTCCCGCAAGGCGTTTCGTATGTGTGCCGCTGCGGGCAGAAGATGGAGGGCATAATAAAGAGCCTCGGGGAGGAGGAAGCCCGCGCCATCATTTCAGAAAGGGGCGAGGTAGAGATAAAATGCGATTTTTGCGGCAGCGCGTACACCTTCGGGGAGGCTGACATAGATAAAATCTTCGGGAGCGACTGATGGCGGTTATTCTTAGCCTTGACAACCAAAACGCCGAGTTTTATTTCAAGCTGGGGCAGGAGCAGCTGGATCAAGGGCTGGTATACGACGCCATTCTCAATCTCATAAAAGCAAACGAAATGGCTAACAAGTCCGCCTACAAAATCCAGCTTGCCGAGGCTTACTACCGCACGAACAATTACGCCCAATCCACAAACATTTATGTAGAGTTGTTTTTTAACAAGCGCAAGCTTCCCTACATTCTCGCTATATACAGAAACCTTTTGCTTATGGGGCGGGCGGCGGACGCCCGCAAATTTATCCTTTACGCCCTGTACGATTTCGACGGCATGGAGCCTGGCGAATTGGATATGGTGCCCGAGATAGACGAGCACGAGCTCCAGAAGCTTCTTAACATCACCGAAACCGACGACATCAGGGACGCCATAATCGACGCCACCGAGGCCTACAACGAATACACCATAAACAGGCTCAGAAGCCTTGTTTCCAAATCCGACTTCGATACCGCCATTATGGAGGCGATGGAGATAAAGCCTTCCTCCAAGCTGTACGACAGCGCGCAGGAAATCATCTGCCTCGCCGCTCACGCGAGAGGGGACGCCGAGCTTGCCGAAAGCACGGCAAGGGCAATACTTTCCCGCGGGCACAGCACGGTGGCTTTCGGGGTGCTCGCCTCGATGCCCGCGCGCGTTCCCAAAAATGAGATAGAGGTAAAGGCCGCCGAAGTGTGGGAAGCCGTAAAGGCAAGCCCCGAAAAGGCGCTTGACTTTGTTAAGACGCTCTCCCACGGCATATATAAAGACTTGTTCAACAAATACCTCGATAACGCCTATGCAGCCCACAATTGCGCTTTCGGCATAATTGCCTACAGAATGTTCACAAGCTTTGCCGAAGGCGATACCGAAGAAGGCGAGAAGTGCCTTAAGCGCCTCCAAATGCTATTCCCCGGCGACTTCAAGGTCAGGGCGTACACCGCTTTATCCGACTGCGGATACCCCGCCCATATTTGGGACGAAATCCGCCTTACCGGCACTTTTCTGGACAAAGACCGCCTCGATAAAGAGTTTTATGACATAGAAGCCGCGAACGACGAAGAGAAGAGGCCTGCCGATTGGATAAAGAATATGCTTTGCGCCTATCTTATGTCGTGGGATTTTCAGGATAACCCCGCCGTCTTTGTAAACAACGCCTTAACGATATATTCCAAGGCGGCAATGGGCCTACAATGGTTTTTTGTGGGGCTGCTTGCCGACATAAACCTTTCGGCGGATACAAAGTGCGACCTTCTTTACGGTATGCTTATGAACGGCTGGGACTCCTACGCCGATGTCATGATGGGCGACACCTTTATACAATGCCCCGTCCGCTTCCCCGACCCCGACGAATTCCCGATTATGCTTGCCCGCGTCTACTGCGAGGTATACATTCAAATCATTTCGGACGGCGAATATCCCGAATGGGAGCGCCTTCTCTACATTGTCCGCGAAATAAAAAAGATCGGGGTAAAGCACGGCATGCGCGAGGAAGCCCTCTACGCCGCCGCGCACTATATCTACGAAAAATCTCTGGGGCGCGACGACGAAACCCCCGAAGAGTACGCCGACCTCTACAACGCGAATTCAGCGACTGTAAAAAAGTATATAGAAATTTATAAATCCATTCTCGATAAATAACCCAAAAGGGGCATAAAAAAAGCTGTCTTGCGACAGCTTTTTCGCTATTTTCGTATTCTTTTATTCTTCCTGCGGTATCTTGAAGCAGGCGTAAATCTTATCCATCTTAGACACAAAAATCCATCTCGCGAGGGCGGCGACGCCGAAGCCGATGTATCCGCCGAACAGGGTATCCGAGAGGTAATGGGCGCCCATAACTATGCGGCTTATGCCCACAAGCACGGTGTATATTGCGGGGAACACCCAGAACATCCATCTGTGCTTTGCAAGCTTCTTATACATTTCGGGAAGGATAATTAGGGCGAAGGAGCCCGCCGCGGCAACTGTATGCCCCGATGGGAAGGACTTGAAGGTGTCGCTGTCTATCTCTTTATAACGCCTTATGTATTCGTCGGTGTGCACGGGCGAGCGGAAAATGGCGTTGGGGCGGTACCACGGGGTAAAGCCCCGGTAGAGGTCGCCGCCGTTGGGCTTTACGAAAGCCTCTATTAAAGCGGCGTTTTTCTCGTTGTCCACCATGGTGCGGAAGCGCTGGCGCGCCCAAAGGATTTTCATAATCTGCACAATCAGGTTGCTTACCGCCACCGCGATCGCTATAAAGAGGGCAAGCACGAGAAGCTTTCTCATAACCTTTTTGTCCACTTTGGCGGTCCCGAGGATTACGCCCGCGGTAAGTACGGCGCAGAAGAACAGCTTATACACTATGGCGTAGTCCACTTCCTCGCTTATAAAGTTCTCCCAGAACCACACGCCGATGGCGTAGAACCAGCCCGCGAATATGAGGGCGGCAAAGGCGCACTTAAGAAGTATCTTTTGCGTTTTGTTTTTGCCGAAGTCCTGATGGAACAGGATTACGCCCACCGTGGGCGCGGCAAGGTAGCTGGGAAGCTCGCCGAGCCTGGCGAAAAACTGCCCGTACAGGCTTTGGGGGTTATAAAGGGCGATATTAATCTCGAGGTCGCAAATTGCGGCTATAACAGCCAGTACTATAAATGCCCCCAGGCAGGCGGCAAATTCTATCCAGCCTCTCTTTGATATTTTTTGCATGGCATCCTCCTTGACGGCGGGTAACCCCGGTTTTTACTACATTTTAGCACAATTTTCCGCTTGTGTTAATACTGCAGTTTTTCTTCGAAGTAACTTACCAATTCGTCTATCGGAAGGCGTACTTGCTCCATCGTGTCGCGGTCGCGCACGGTAACGGTGTTCTGCTCGAGGGTGTCGAAGTCAACCGTCACGCAGTAGGGCGTGCCTATTTCGTCCTGGCGGCGGTAGCGCTTGCCTATGCTGCCCGTTTCGTCGTAGGTGGCGGGGAACTTCTTGATGAGCTTGCGGTATACCTCTTCGGCCTTTTCGCCGAGCTGCTTTTTCTGCAGGGGCAACACGGCGACCTTGTAAGGCGCGAGAGCGTGGTGCAGGCGGAGCACAACCCTGGTGTCGCCTTCGCCGAGGTCCTCTTCTTCGTAGGCGTTGCACAGGAAGGCAAGCAGCGACCTCTCGACGCCCAGCGAGGGCTCGATGCAGTAGGGTATATACTTTTCGTTGGTGACGGGGTCGGTATACTCGAAGGACTTGCCCGACTTGTTGGCGTGCGCCTTAAGGTCGAAATCCGTCCTGTCGGCTATGCCCCAGAGCTCGCCCCAGCCGAAGGGGAAGAGGAACTCGAAGTCTGTCGTGGCGTTGGAGTAGTGCGAAAGCTCCTCTTTGTCGTGGTCGCGAAGCCTTAAATTTTCGGGCTTGATGCCGAGGCCGAGAAGCCATTGGTGGCAGAAATTCTTCCAATAGGCAAACCATTCGAGGTCGGTGCCGGGCTTGCAGAAGAACTCAAGCTCCATCTGCTCGAACTCCCTTGTCCTGAATATAAAGTTACCGGGGGTAATTTCGTTACGGAAGCTCTTTCCGACCTGGGCGATGCCGAAGGGCACCCTGCACCTGGAGGAGCGCAGCACATTGTTGAAGTTTACGAATATGCCCTGGGCGGTTTCTGGCCTAAGGTAAACGGTGCTTGCCGAGTCCTCGGTGACACCCTGGAAAGTCTTGAACATAAGGTTAAACTTGCGTACGCCCGTAAAGTTGGAGTTTCCGCAGACGGGGCACTTAACTTTGTTGTCGGCGATGTACTTTTCCATCTGTTCGTTTGTCCAACCCGCAATCTTTATGTTCAGTTTGTTTTTTGCGATATAATCCTCGATGAGGTTGTCGGCGCGGTGGCGGCTGCGGCACTCTTTGCAGTCCATAAGGGGGTCGGAGAAGCCGCTAAGGTGCCCGCTCGCTTCCCAAACGGTGGGGTTCATAAGGATTGCGCAGTCCACTCCCACATTGTATTCGCTCTCTTGCACGAACTTTTTCCACCAAGCGCGCTTTATGTTGTTTTTAAGCTCGACGCCCAAGGGGCCGTAGTCCCAGGTGTTGGCCAATCCGCCGTAAATCTCGCTGCCGGGGAAAATAAAGCCTCTGCCCTTGCAAAGCGCCACAAGCTTATCCATTGTTAATTTCGACATAACAAAACACTCCTAGAAAATAATCATAGCAATATAATATAGAAAATAATCATTTAAGTCAATAAAAAAGCCTTAGTTCTCCGTGCGGGCGCGCAAAGAACCATATAATACTTTTTTTCGACATTTACGGGAGCTAATTGCTTTGCGCTATATTGTTGCTTACCGTCGTTACCGAAAAGCCGTTTTGCTTGTAATACTTAAGTATCGACGGAAGGGCTTCCAGGGTGTGGGCAGTCGGGTGCATTAACACCAAATCGCCGTTCTGGATACCGTTTGTCGCTCTTTTGTACACCAAATCCTTATCTTTATCTCTCCAGTCTATGGTGTCGCGGCTCCACATGATAACGGTATGCCCCGTCTTTTCGCAGGCCTTAAACATATTGCTGCCTATCGCTCCCGAGGGCGGGGCGAATAGGCTTGTGGGGCGCCCCGTAAGCTCTTTTATGAGGCGGGAGGTAAGCTCTATTTCTTCAATGTTTCTGGACTCCGACAGCTTGCCGTGGTCTAAGTGCAGGTAGCCGTGGTTTCCTATCTCGTGCCCGCGGGCGCTTATCTCTTTTACCAGATCGTTATTCTTCGACGCCCACACACCGCCTATGAAGAAGGTGGTCTTTACGCCGTAAGCGTCGAAGATATCCAGCATGGGTGTTATGTATTCGGTGCCCCAGTAGACATTTACCATCAGGGTTACCCTGGGCTCCGAGGTGTTGCCGTGATAGATGGCCTTGCCTCCCACTGCGGCGGGCACGGCGCCATCGCTAAGAAACGCCCCCGTGACAAGCACGGCGATAACCGCCACGATAACGAGGTTTGCTACTATATTTTCAAATACCTTATCTTTTATCCGCATGGTATAATTTTATTGATATTCCGGGCGGCGTATGACCCCGCGGCAATTCTTTGGGCGCCTGACAAATAATCCCTTGTAAAAAGCGGCGAAGTAGTATATACTTTATGCATAAAAGCCTAATAGGCTTCCAAAGGCCTGATAATTTTCCGCTAACTTTGACAGAGGGGTTTTAATGGATAAAATAATAACACGCTCAAGCGGGCTCAGAGTAGTAGTTCATCCGATGAGGCAGACGAGAGTCGTCGCCACCGGCGTCTATGTAGGCGTAGGAAGCGCCTACGAAACCAAGGAGCTAAGCGGCATCTCGCACTTTATAGAGCACATGCTGTTCAAGGGCACCTCAAATCGCTCGGCGTTTCAGATAGCCAACGATATGGAGAGCATCGGCGCCCAGATAAACGCCTTTACCTCGCGCGACTGCACGGCGTATTACACCATTTCCACCGACGAGCACACCGAAAAATGCTTCGATATACTAAGCGACATCTTTTTCAACTCTAAGCTCTCAGAAGAGAATATGGCAAACGAAAAGGGCGTCGTCATCGAAGAAATCAATATGTGCAACGACGACCCGACCGATGTCTGCCACGACCAGCTTAACCTCGCGCATTTCGGGTTTACGGGGCTTGGGAGGCCCATTCTCGGCACGATAGAGAATATCCGGAGCTTCACCCGCCAGATGCTCATAGATTATATGGCGCAGTATTACTGTGCCGACAATGTGGTAATTTCGGTAGCCGGCAACATCGACGCCGAAAGGGTGCTCGCGCTTGTAGACAAGTATTTCGAAAGCCGTATGAAGTGCGGGCAGGCGCAAAAGTCCTACCAGGCAAGCAAAAAGGCCTTCCGCAGGCAGCTTAAGTCGGTAAGGCAGTTCGAGCAAAGCAACATCGCCTTCGGCTTCCCCGCCTACAAGCTTAACGACAAGCGTATACCCTCGCTGTACCTTATGGCAAACATTCTGGGCGGCGGTATGTCCTCAAGGCTGTTCCAGAAGCTTAGGGAAGAAAACGGTTTGGTATACGATGTGTACGCCACCGACAACGAGTACAAAATCGCGGGAATGTTCATGATTTACCTTGCCGCCAAGCCCGAATCCGCCCGCAAAGCTGTAACGGGGGTAAAGGAAGTCCTTCTCGACTTCAAGAAAAACGGCATAACCGAAGAAGAACTCAAAAAGGGCAAGGAGCAGCTAAAAAGTTCGCTTCTGTTCGGAGCAGAAAGGGCGGTATCTATCATGCGCTCCAACGGGCTCCAAGTGCTTCTCGCGGATAATGTGTTCGACATAAACAAAAAACTAAAGCAAATAGAAAGCATATCCTTAGAAAGCGTAAAGGCGGTTATCGACGATGTCCTCGATTTCGACAAGGCAAGCTGCAGCTATGTCGGCAGAGAGGCGGGGCTCGACCCTCTCGCGCTTCTCAGGGAATAGTTTAGCGGAGGGACAATGGAACAAAAACCCGATATGCTTCAGGTTATTTTCGACCTGCAGAGAAAGTTCGACACCGAAATAGTCGAAAAGAGAAACCTCAAAGGCATTTCCCCCGACGAGTGGATTCAAAAAGAAGTTCTCGCAATGCTTTCGGAGCTTGCCGAGCTTCTCGCGGAGGTCAACTTCAAGTGGTGGAAAAACCCCAAGGAAATCAACTACGAGAACATAAAGGGCGAGCTTATCGACATACTGCACTTCTTCGCGAGCATGTGCATTAAGATAGGCATGGACGCCCCCGAGGTGTACGAGCGCTACATAGAAAAGAACAAAGAAAACTTTTTGCGCCAGTACGGAAAATCCTCAAAAACCGGCTACGAGCTGGATAAACTGGAGAATAAGGCATAAATATGACCCCGTCGGCAAAAAAAACCAAAAAATCAAGCGTCAGGCAGGCGGGCGCGATTGTTCTGGGGACTGTTGCCCTTCTCGCTCTGCTGATGATCCTCAGGCCCACCCGCGAATTCATGATTGCCCTGTTCGGCTGGGCTGTATGCGCGTACATACCCGCCCTGTTTGTGCTGGGCGTTCTGGGTATTTTCGGCAAAAAGCCAAAGGCGGGAAGGCTCCGCCTTTTGTCGTATGTGCTAAGCTTTGCCGGAATTGTCTGCACGCTACATATATGGCTCGCTAAATCCCTTATCGAAAGCGGAGATAATTACATAACGGCGCCCTTCAAAGGTGTAGACACCGTGGGCGGCGCCGCCGCGTCCGTTCTTTCGGCGCCCTTCGTGCTTTCGTTCAAGGATTTCGGGCTTTCCCTCGCCTTATCCTTTTTAGTCACGGCGGGATTTGTTTTCTGGGCGATTTACCCCTTTATCCTAAAAATCAAAGACAGGCCCGCCCGTAAGAAAAAAGAGCCCGAAGCCCCCAAAATTACAGCAAACCCCTTGCCCAAAGAAAAAACGCTGTTTGTGTCCAATATAGAGGATACCGCGCCGCAAACGCCCGCGGACGAAGCGGCAAGCCGTATTTTCGCCCCAAAAGAGCCTTACGACGCCGCCAAAGAAACGCTGTTTTCCTCGCTGTTAAGCCCCGACGAGCTTCACAAGAGAAAGGCAAAGGACAGCTCGCGCATTCTGTTCGGCAACGAGGAGCCGCCCAAAGAAGAAAAGCCCAGGCTTAAGGTTTTGGGCGACGCCGGCAGGAATTATTTTGCCGCAAAGGCCGAAAACGAGGCGCGCGACAAGATGAGAAAGGCTTTCGGCGATTACGACTACCGCGCCGAGTATATCAACCGCTACGCCGGGGAAGAGCCCAAGGGCAGGGAGCTCGAAAGCTACCCCGAGCCGGCGCCCGCGGTAACCGAGCCGCTTTCGCCCAGGTTGGACGGCGAGCCCAAAAGGCAAGCAGCGCCCCCGCCCCCGCCAAAGCCCAAAAAGGTTATCGCCAACCCCAGGGAATACATAAAGACCCCCATCGGCCCCGAGGAATTTCTCTCGATGATGGGCGAGGATACCAGCATATACAACATACCGCAGGACGCCGCCCAAACGCCGCCGCAGCCGCAATACCCCGGCAGGGCGGAATACCCGCAAAGGACAGAATACCCGCAGAGAGCAGAGTACCCGCAAAGGGAGGAGTACCAGGCGCCCGATATCAATGTTAACCCCGTACCCAATTTTTACGGGAGCGACATCCCCGCGCCGTACAATCCCGTCCCTACAGGCAGGGCGCCCGAAACGCCGGCGGCGTATACTTCCAAACCAGCTTATCCCGAATATACCCAGCCGAGGGCAGAAACGCCTTACACCCCGCCCAGGGTTGAGCCCGCGGCGTATACGCCTCAGGCCCCCGTGCCGCCTGTGTATACACCGCCCAGAACAGAGGCCCCCGCGTATACCCCCAAACCCCGGTACACGCCCGAGCCCGAAAGAAAGGGCTTTAATGTAAAACAGGAGGTTGTCGCGCCGCCCGCCAAGCCCGTACAGCAAAGCCTGTTCGAAAGCGGTTCGGATAAGGTTTATATCCCCAAAAAGTACGACGCGCCCCCGCTAAACCTGCTAAAGCAGTACACCGCCAACGGCGGCGATTTTCCCGAGGATTTCACCGTATATAAAGCCAAGATGGAACAGACGATGGAGGAGTTCAGCATTCCCGCCGTCGTCACCGACGCTAAGAGAGGCCCCACATTCACCCGCTACGAGCTGAAACTCGGCCCCGGCTGCAACATAAAGAAAGTCGCCAACCTTCAGGAAAACCTCACAATGAGGCTGGAGGTCAAATCCATTCGCATCCTTGCCCCGATAGAGGGCAAAAACGCCTTCGGTATCGAAATCCCCAACAAGGTGAGGGATATCGTAGGGCTAAGGAGCATCCTCGCCTCGCAGAAATTTATGGCTACCGACGAGGGCGTGCAGATAGCCATGGGCAAGACCTTAGAGGGCGAGCCTTATGTCGCCGACCTTGCCTCGATGCCCCACCTGCTTGTCGCGGGCGCCACTGGCACGGGCAAGAGCGTGTTTATCAATCAGATTATAATGAGCATCCTCTTTAAGTATTCGCCCGAGGATGTCCGGCTCATCCTTATAGACCCCAAGAAAGTCGAGCTTAGCGTATACCAGAATCTCCCCAACCTTCTCATAAGGGAAACGGTAAAGGAGGCCGCCCACGCCGTCAACCTTCTCAACAGGCTCACAAAGATAATGGACGACAGGTTCAGCTTCCTCGAAAAGCATGGCGCCGTCGATATCGACCACTACAACAACGAGATAAGGGACAAGGCGAGAGAGCCCAAGATGTTCCGCATAGTCATTGTTGTGGACGAAATGGCAGACCTCATGATGAAGGGCAGGGGGCAGGTGGAAGAGCCCATCGTAAGGATAGCCCAGCTGGGCAGGGCGTGCGGCATCCACCTCGTGCTTGCCACCCAGCGCCCCACCGTGAATGTAATTACGGGGCTTATTAAGGGCAACATTCTCGCCAGAGTCGCGTTTGCCGTCAAGACGGCGATGGACAGCCGCATAATACTGGACGAAGTCGGCGCCGAAAGCCTTCTCGGCAAGGGAGATATGATATTCTCCTTTAAGGATATCAGCCTGCGCCTGCAAGGCTCTCTCGTCGAGCCCGAGGACATCAAGAAGGTCTGCAATTATATCAAGGATAAAAACGAAACCGACTTCGACGAAAAACTAGCCGAGCAAATCAAGTCCGAGCCGGGACAGGGCGCGGATGCGGCCGAATCCTCTGCCCCGTCCGCTCCCGCCGACAAGGATTCCGACTTCGAGCAGCTGCTTCGCAAGATACTAAAGACATTTATACTCGAGCGCAAGGCCTCGGTATCTATGGCTCAAACCAAGCACAATGTGGGTTACATAAAGGCGCGCAAGCTTATAGACGCCATGACCGACAGAGGCTTTATAAGCGCCGAGGACGGAGCCAAGCCACGCGAGGTTCTCATAACAATGGAGGAGTACAACGAGTTGTTCGGGGAAGAGTAACCCCCGGCAATCAGGGAATAAAAATTATATGAAAAAGATAGGAATGGTTTCGCTGGGGTGCGACAAAAACCGCGTCGACAGCGAAAAAGTGTTATATGCCCTGCAACAGGCGGGGTACAGCCTCGTAAATGACGCCTCGCAAGCGGATATCATAATGATAAACACCTGCGGTTTTATCGACAAGGCCAAAAAGGAAAGCATAGACACCATACTGGAGTTCGCGGGGCTCAAAGAGCAGGGCAACAAAAAACTTGTGGTTATGGGCTGCCTTGCCCAAAGGTACGCCGACCAGCTAGCCAAAGAGCTACCCGAGGTAGACCTCTTTGTTGGCATAGACAGCTACGGCAAAATCGCCGACATTCTTGAGGAAAAGTTCGGCAGGGTGGTTATGGCGCCCGACCGCGATTACTACGAGAAGGGCAGGACTCTCACAACACCCGCCCACTACGCCTACCTTAAGATTGCCGACGGCTGCGACAACTTCTGCTCCTACTGCGCCATACCTCTTATAAGAGGGAGATACCGCTCCTACCCCGCGGAGCTTCTCATGCAGGAAGCCGAGGGGCTTGCCGAACAAGGCGTAAAAGAGCTAATCCTTGTCGCACAGGACACCACCCGCTACGGCAAAGACCTCTACGGCGAGTACCGCCTCAAAGGTCTTATACGCAGCCTCACAAAGCTTCCGTTTACAAAAATTCGCCTGCTTTACGCCTATCCCGAACTGATAGACGACGAGCTTATAGAGCTAATAAACGGCGAAGAGAAGCTGGCAAAATACATCGACATCCCGCTCCAGCATATAGACGACAATGTGCTAAAGAGAATGAACAGAAGGACGACAAGCAAAGACATTCACGCCCTTCTCGACAAGATAAAATCCAAGACCCCCGACATTGCCATACGCTCGAGCTTCATTGTGGGCTTCCCCGGCGAGAGCGAGGAAGAGTTCGGAAGGCTTAAGGAATTTATAGAGAAAAATTATATAGACTACGCGGGCTTTTTCGCCTACTCCAGGGAAGAAAATACCCGCGCCGCCAAAATGCCCGATCAGGTGCCCGCCAAGGTCAAAAAGGCGAGGGAAACGGCTTTGTCCCGAATCCAAAGCGCCAACATCGAAAAGACGCACCAAAAGTACCTTGGCAGGACGCTCAAGGTAATTTATGAGGGCATCGACTACAACAAAGGGCTGTTCTACGGCCGCAGCGAGTACAACGCCCCCGAGATCGACACCAAAGTGTATTTCACTTCGGGCTTTCCGCTGGATATCGGCGAATATTACGATGTCACGATAACCGAAACAGGGTTTCATCTGTTCGGAGGGGTATATGAAAAAGATTCTTCAGGTCTGCTGTGACCGCTTCGACATAGAAGACAGGCTGGCGGAATACTTACCCGATCTCGAATACTCTATCGAGGGCTCCGACCTCGAGTACACGCTCATCTTTAATGATGTCACCGAAAAGGAATCGGAGGACATCGACACCCTCTTCGAGGAAGAGGCGTACAACAACGACGAAATGCGGCTTGCCGAAATGCTTGTGGCGCTCGCCACCGAGTGCGGCGTCCGTATAGCCACCGCCGAAAGCTGCACGGGCGGGCTGATCGCAAGCTCGATAGTGGATATCCCGGGCTGCTCCGAGATTTATTCCGAGGGGCTTGTGACCTACTCTAACGAGGCCAAGGTAAGAAGGCTGGGGGTGGACCCCGCCACGCTTCAGGAGTTCGGGGCGGTAAGCGCCGAAACGGCTGTCGAGATGGCAAACGGGCTATTGGCGCAGGGGGCGGACATAGGCATATCGGTAACGGGCATAGCCGGCCCCGGCGGGGGCTCTAACGAAAAGCCCGTTGGGCTGGTATATATAGCGGTAGGCAGCGAGCGGCACACAGATGTATACCGCCATATCTTTAAAGGCAACCGAAGGTCCGTACGCAGGCAAAGCGCGAACATGGCAATGTTCTACACCATACAACACCTAAAGAACTATTATTAAGAAGGAGAATGAGATGGACGAGAAAAGAAAAAAAGCTTTGGAAGAGGTTCTTTCCAGAATAGAAAAGACCTTTGGTAAGGGCGCGATTATGAATCTGGACAGCGACGAAAAAATCAAGGTGGATGTCATTTCGACGGGCTGCCTGCCTTTGGATATAGCTCTCGGAGTGGGCGGCGTACCCCGCGGAAGGATTGTCGAGATATACGGGCCCGAATCCTCGGGCAAAACCACGATAGCCCTTCACATAGTCGCCGAAGCCCAGAAGAACGGCGGCATAGCGGCGTTTATAGACGCCGAGCACGCTTTAGACCCCACCTACGCGGGCAAGCTGGGCGTAGACTTAAGAAGGCTTTATATCTCTCAGCCCGACAACGGCGAGCAGGCTTTGGACATAGCCGAAGAGCTTATTAAAAGCGGAAGCATCGATGTTATCGTAATAGACTCGGTAGCCGCGTTAACCCCCAAAGCCGAGATAGACGGCGAGATGGGCGACTCCCATGTCGGCTTGCAGGCAAGGCTTATGTCGCAGGCGCTGCGCAAGATAACCGCCGCCATAAGCAAGACCAACACCTGCGTAATCTTCATCAACCAGCTAAGGGAAAAGATAGGCGTTATGTTCGGCAACCCCGAAACGACGACGGGCGGCAAGGCGCTCAAATTCTACGCCAGCGTCCGCCTCGATGTCAGAAGGGTAGACGGGCTTAAGGACGGCTCCGAGGTAACGGGCGCCCGCACAAGGGTAAAGGTGGTTAAAAACAAGCTGGCCGCCCCCTTCAAACAGGCCGAGTTCGATATGCTGTACGGGCAGGGCATCTCTGTTTACGGCTGTATCCTCGACCTCGCGGTCGAAAGAGGCTACATCCTTAAGAGCGGCTCGTGGTTCTCTTATAACGACGAAAAAATCGGGCAGGGCAAGGATAAGGCAATAGCTTACCTAAGGAATAACCCCAAAATCGCCGAGGAAATCGACAAGAAGCTCAGGGCGGATTATAATCTGTTATAACCTCGCCTAACTGCCGCCTGCTTATATAATCGACAAGCCGCCCGGCTCGCTTTTGTAAAAACAACAGCGGGCGGGCGCTTTATTTTATGAATTACTTTACCTCTTAAAGACAATAATACAATTATACAAAATAGCCCCTGATACGGGCCGGCCCAAATATATGTTGACACTTTACTTGGTTTAGATTATAATTGTAAACATAAGTAGTATGCGCAAGCAGCGAACGAGGCGCATATTACGCTCTAACTTGAAAACTTAATAATCAGGAGGTAAAAATGCTTAGCAGTCTAAACATGCTTTGCGCTTTGGAATCCTGGGTTGTGGCTATCATATCGATAATCCCCGCGCTTGCCGTAGGGGTTGTCGGAGGGTTTTTCGCTTATAAGTTGTTTCTTAAGAAAAAGCTTAGCGACGCTCAGGCCGAATCCGCCAGGATTTTAGAAGACGCTCGCCTCGAGGCCAAAACGCTTCGAAAAGACGCGCTCTTAGAAGCCAAAGAAGAACAAATTAGACTGCGTAACGAGTTCGAGAAAGAATCCAGAGAAAGACGCGCCGAAATGCAACGGCAGGAGTACCGTCTCAACCAGAGAGAGGACGCCATCAACAAAAAAGAGGAAGCGCTGGACAAAAAACTAGAGTCCATCGACAGAGTCAAAAAAGATCTCGACTTAAGAGAGGCCTCGCTCCGCAATCTCGAGCAGGAACTGCAGCAGCAAAACGAGCGCTTCTTGGCAGAACTCGAAAAGGTCAGCGGAATGACCAAAGAGGAAGCCAAGCAGGTTATCATCGGCAAGATGGTAGACGAAGCCCGTAACGACGCCGCCGTTCTTGTAAAGCAGATAGAAAAGGAGGCCAAAGAAGAAGGCGAAAAACGCGCCAAAAACATAGTGGCGCTGGCGATACAAAAATGCGCCGTAGACCAGACATCCGAGGCCACCGTTTCGGTGGTAGAACTGCCCAACGAAGAGATGAAAGGCCGCATCATAGGCCGTGTAGGGCGCAATATTAAGGCCCTCGAAAGCGCGACAGGCGTAGACATCATCATAGACGATACCCCCGATGTGGTTACGCTCACGGGCTTCGACCCCGTCCGCAGGGAGATTGCCCGCCAGACGCTGCAAAAGCTTGTGGCAGACGGGCGTATACATCCCGGGCGTATAGAGGAAGTAGCCGACCGCGTCCGCCGCGATATGGACGCCACCATAAAGGAAGCGGGCGAGCAGGCGGTGTTTGATGCGGGTGTATTCGGCATCCACCCCGAAATCGTCAAACTTCTCGGCAGGCTCAAATACCGCACAAGCTACGGCCAGAATGTACTAAAGCATTCGCTCGAGGTTTCGCACCTCGCGGGGCTGTTAGCGGGTGAGCTTGGCGCCGATATCAAGATTTGCCGCAGGGCAGGCTTACTGCACGACCTCGGCAAAGCCGTAGACCACGAATACGAAGGCTCGCATGTTCAGATCGGCGTAGAGCTGGCGCGCAAATACAAAGAAAACGAAAAGGTTATACACGCCATCGCCGCCCACCACGGCGACGAAGAACCTCAGACAATAGAAGCGATACTTGTGCAGGCTGCCGACGCCATAAGCGGCGCGAGGCCGGGCGCAAGAAGAGAGTCGCTCGAATTGTATGTAAAGCGTCTCGAAAAACTGGAAAATCTCGCAAACTCGTTCGCAGGAGTAGAGCAATCATTCGCAATTCAGGCAGGCAGAGAAATAAGAGTAATTGTCAAGCCTGAAGAGGTAGACGACTCCAAGACTGTGTTCTTGGCAAAAGAAATAGCCCGCAAGCTCGAGGAAGAGCTGGAGTATCCCGGACAGATAAAGGTAAATGTGATACGCGAGCTAAGAAGCGTCGAATACGCAAAGTAAAACTTTCTACAAAAAGGAATCCGATTGCCCCGCAATATTGTTGCGGGGCAATTTGTTTTTAGCTGTCTCATTTAGCAGAATGGATTTAATTTGCAACTGCCACGCGCAACTATCCGTTGGCGTAATCTGTTTACCCCGCGCGGCTGTATTTTACGATTTCCGCTAAATGAGAAAAAACCGCTGCTTTGGGGTATCCTTATTTTTGAAGCGGAATTATTCGGGTTAATATTAATGTTCAGGACGGCCACAAAAAAGGTTCGCCCGAAGGCGAACCTGACAGTGGAAAAGTACCCTACTAAGGGAGTGCGCCGCTATTTGCAAGCATTGTAGGCCTTATGGTCCTTGTTGCAGCAGCAGAGGATAAGTATGATTATCAGCAATTCGCAACAGTCTATGTTGCAGCCGCAGCAACACAGAAGTAGCAGAATCCAGATAATGCACGAGCAATCGCCGCAGCCAAAGCCACCGCCGCCGCAGCCGAAGCCGCCGCCGAATCCGCCGAATCCGTTCATTATGTATACCTCCTTTTATTTTGTAGATATTGTCTACAATACAAATTATGATAATTCGCGGCTTTGTGTGATATCCGCTTCTTAAATAGGGCGCAAAAAGTTAATGCATCCAAACTATTGCAATTGCCATATAAGGGGTTTATAATGAGGTGTAATCAGGCACTATATTGTTGCCATAGGGAGAGCGTTATGCTGCCAATGATTTCGGGTAAATTCGCGGACTTTCTCCGCGAGCAATATCAGGAAGCCTTCGGCGAAAGCGTATCCGACAGGATTCGCGACGCCATGGAGCCCGAACAAATCAATCTCTTTGGGTTGGAAGTCAACCCCGCCGCGATAACGGCGTTTATTGTTACCGCGGTTATTCTTCTCGCGTGCGTAATTTTGCGTATTTTCGTTATCCCCAAATTCCAAAAAAGGCCCAAAGGGCTTCAGCTTCTTCTGGAGGGCTTGGTCGGCTATTTCGACAAGTCTGCGACCTCCGAGCTTCACCGCCACGGAAGCTTTGTCGGCCCATATGTGTTTACGGCGGCGGTGTTTATCGCTTTAACCACACTATGCGAGTTAATAGGGCTTCGCCCCGCCTTTTCGTCCATAAACACTTGCCTGGCTTTCGGGTTAACCACCTTTATAGTAATTAACATCTTACAGGGCAAGAAAGATTATCCGCTTCTTCTCGCAGCCCTTCTTCGT
>DGDU01000016.1:2415-2805 GCA_002385605.1 Christensenella sp. UBA3944 | reverse complement strand
CGAGTGCTTAATGTCCGTAAGCCCGAAGGAGGAAACAACGGTCGCGGCTAACACAAAGGCGATTATCGCGTAGCGGAACCTGATCACGATATCGGCTGGCTTTCCGGGGATATCCTTAAGCCGCCTTCTGAAAGCCGTCTTTTCGATTGCCTTGCCCAAAAGGGCGTTCATAAGCGGGACAACCACTACGGCGGAAATTAAAGATATAATAACCGCCTTAACTGTTACTTTGGCTATGTCCGCCCCAAGCTCGAACCTCATAAGGAAGAGGGCGCAGAAGGCGGCGGCTGTGGCGAAAGCCCCTCTCGCGGCGGAGAGTAACGCGGCGTTAGGGGCGCCGTTTTCTAAATTGTGGTTACCCTTTTTCTTATATACGCCGTTAACGATAAG
>DGDU01000016.1:2029-2253 GCA_002385605.1 Christensenella sp. UBA3944 | reverse complement strand
GCGAAATCGGTGGTGACGGTTAGCTGAAGCACCGCGGCGGCGGCAACGCTTATAACCGAGGTTACCCCGTATATTATGTTGGTCGCTGCGTTAAGAATGGCGGCAACGGCGAGGGCAGCAAATATCACGAGAGGCTCGAGGAAGGAGTCCGAAGATGCCAGCAGCACGGCAAGTATACAAAGCGAGGCAAACAGGATATAGAACGGGACTTCGCCCATCGTGTC
>DGDU01000016.1:0-1899 GCA_002385605.1 Christensenella sp. UBA3944 | reverse complement strand
TCTCGGGGGCGCGGAGATGTGTATAAGAGACAGGAACGGGACTTCGCCCATCGTGTCCCGCAAAAGGTTGCGGGCGGTCGAGGTCATACCCGCCGAGGCCAGGCCGCGGGGGGATAGCCTTTCCTCTACCCTGTCCAACAGAGCAAAGCCCTCCCGCGACGAGGGAGAATATTCGGTAAGGATTAAAATTACATAGTGGGCCCTGCCCCCGCCTATGGGGCGCTTTAAGTATTCGCTTAGCCCGTTGTCGTTGTAGATATCTGTTTTGGGAAGACCCAGAAACTCCAAAATATCGTTTATGCCTTCAAAAATCCTGGCAGTATCTTTAAGTGTGCCGTACCAGATTAGCTCTTTTACGCCCTCGAATGCCGAAATATCGCTAATAGCCTCGGCAAGGGCACTGTCGTCCTCGCCGCCCTCGACGGCAAGCATGATATCACCGTTAATGCCGAAGTTGGAGCTTAAAAAGTTAAGCCCCTCACGGGTGTCGGTGCCCTCTCCGATAAATTGAATGACATCGGAATCGTAATATCCCTTCTGAAATGAAAAATATAAACCGAAGCCGCCCGCGATAAGCAGAAGCCCTACGCAAACGGCCAGGATTATCTTATGCCCGAATATAAAGTCGGATATTTTTTTCATCAAACGCTACGGAATTCCTCGTATATGTCCAAGGTGGCGAAGTAGTCCGCGGGCGTTTCGGCGCGCCTTATCAGTTCGAAACTTCCGTCGGGCTTAAGCATGATTTCGGCGCTTCTCAATTTGCCGTTGTAGTTGTAGCCCATGGCGTAGCCGTGGGCGCCGGTGTCATGAATGTAAAGATAGTCGCCTATCTCTATCTTAGGCAGCGGCCTGTTGACGGCAAACTTGTCGTTGTTTTCGCATAGAGAACCCACTACATCGTAGACCATCTCTTCTTGGGCGTTTTCTTTGCCCAGCACCGTTATGTGGTGGTAGGCGCCGTACATGGCGGGGCGCATGAGGTTGGCGGCGCAGGCGTCCACGCCGACATACTCTTTGTAGATGTGCTTGAAGTGCAGAACCTTTGTTACCAGCGCGCCGTAGGGTGCGAGCATATACCTTCCCAACTCTGTGAAAATCTTAATATTCCCGTGCCCTCTTGCAGCCAGTATCTCATTATATGCCGCCTCTACCCCTTTTGCTATGGCAAAAATATCGGGAGCTTCCTGCTCGGGGCGGTAAGCGACGCCGATGCCGCCGCTTAAGTTAACAAATTCGAATTCGGCGCCTGTTTCGTCAATAAGGTCGGCGACGAACTCGAAGAGTATGCGCGCAAGCTCGGGGTAGTACGAATTGCCTGTCGTATTGGAAGCGAGGAAGGAGTGAATGCCGAACTTTTTGACGCCTTTTTTCATGAGGATCTTTACGCCCTCGCGGATTTGCTCGGGGGTAAAGCCGTATTTTGCGTCGGACGGCGTGCCCATAACGGCGTTGTTAATCTTGAAGTCGCCGCCCGGGTTGTAGCGCATGCATATTTTTTCGGGAATGCCCGCGTGCTTTTCCAAAAACTCGATGTGGGTAAAGTCGTCAAGGTTTATGATTGCGCCCAGCTTTTTGGCGTAGATGTATTCGTTAGCGGGCGTTTCGTTGCTGGAAAACATTATCTCCTCGCCCTTGAAGCCGCACTTTTCGGCCATAAGCAGCTCGGTGTAGGAAGAGCAGTCCACCCCGCAGCCGTGCGCCTTAAGCAGCTTCAGAATGGCGGGGTTGGGGGTAGCCTTCACGGCAAAATATTCTTTGAAGCCTTTATTCCACGAAAACGCCTTATTAAGGTTGTCGGCGTTGTCGGCGATTGCTTTTTCGTCGTAGACATGCCACGGGGTTGGGTATACCGCCGCGATTTCTTTGGCTTTTTCCAGGGTCAGGAAGGGTTTCTTT
>DGDU01000055.1 GCA_002385605.1 Christensenella sp. UBA3944 | reverse complement strand
AGATGTGTATAAGAGACAGGGTATAAGGCGCTCTATAAGGCTTACCCCGAAGAAGCTCGCGGGCTGCTCGTAAGCCGTCTGCCTTATAAATGGGAAGCCCCTGCTGCCGTCCGCCCCGTTTTTGTAGGGCAGCGGCCCGTCAAACAACAGGCTGTCGCCCGCAACAATCGTCAGCCTTCCCTCGGGGCGCTCTTTAGATGGCAGCTCGTAGCGCTCTATTACAATGGCGTGCCCCGCCTTGCTGTCGGCGTACACCTTGTAGCTTCTTCCGGGGATACCGCTCCCGCCGCCGCTGGCTTCCATCGACATACTCATCACGGAAACCTCGCCGCCTTCCACCCTGATACCCCATATATCCTCTATTGTCTGCACGGGGTAGGCCTTGGCGTGAATTATGCTCCGGCAGCTGTCTACATCGGGCGCGCCCAGGGTGTCCGGGTAAATCTCGTAAGGCGGGCATACCTGGATGCTTATGCCCCCCTGCGGGTTGCCGTTTTCGTCTTTGGTGGCGTTTTCGTCCCAGACAACCTTATAAAAAGATGTGCCCGTAAGCTCCGACCAGTAGTTCGCGAGGGCGGCAAGCCTTATAAAGTTGTTGTCGTTCTGGGCCGCCTCGATCAGCTTTACCGAAAGTTTTGCGACATTTATATCGTTGTCGGATGCGCTGGCCGGCCTAACATTTACGGCGGTGTTCACCCTGGTGAACTTGGCAAGCCTTGCCTCAATAATGGGGGCTATGTGGTTGTAAACCTGCCTCTCTTGCCAGAAGTATTGTTTTGTGTCGTCGGCAATCTCTCCCGTCCGCGCTATGTAGGCGTATTGGTTGCCGAGCATAAAGTTGATGTTAAGAAGCCACTTCGCCTCCAGCGCCCGCCTCATCTCGCGGCGGCTCTCGAAATCCTTCTTTACCTCGGCGACAAGCTCTTTCTCCCTTGCCTCGGCGTCCTCGAGGAAGATATCCCCGCCCTTTTTGCCCTCTTTCATCTTTTTCAGGGCATTTAGCAAATTCTTATCGTTTTTCATCTTACCTCCCGTTTAGTTATTGATAGCAGAACAGTTTATCCTTTTCTTTCTCAAAAGCTCCTCGAGAAACCGCTGATGCCTGGGCTTAAGCTCGTTGGTTTTAACGGGCTGGTTGGCGGGTTTGGTCATAAGGTAATACCTTAGCTCATCCAAAGCGTGGTCGTCTTTTTTTATCGGGCTGTCGCCGCTCCCCCACCAATAGCCCTTGAGCTCTCTTATGAGGTTTACGCAGTTTCGGAATATAAAAATCCTCGGCGGCCTCGCCGCGAAATACGCCTTTACATTGGCTATACCCGTAAACAGCTCTTTATTCACCCTGGTATTGACGGCTATGCCCCGCTCGAAAAACAACTCGGCAACGCTTTTGGAGCTCGCCAGCGTCCGCTGCCCCGCCGCGCTGTCAATAAGCGCCTCTATCATTCCGCCCGGCCCCCGCTTCCAGCCAAGGTCGTCGGCGATTTTCAGGATGGCCTGCGCGTGGTAGTCGATATCCCTGCCCTTCTCATAATGCTCGGCGGCGACATAGATATTGCCGTCGAAGTCCTGATAATAAAAGTGACAGGAAAGCGGGTTGTTAAGCCCGGGGTCTATGCTTATATTGCTCTGCCACTCCCTCGGCAGCAAAAACGGGTCTACGACATGGATATTAGGGTCAAACTCGGGGTAGACAAGCCCTTCGTTGTGCCTGAACCTTCCGTACCGCCTGCTTTCAAGGCTTTCGGGGCTTAAGGTTTCGCTCATCTTCTTTATTTCGTCGGGGTCAAGGAAGGGGTTGTCCGCCCACTCCATCATGATGTACCATACCTCGGGCGACTCCCTGCCGTTAAGATAGATTTCGTCATACACCCATGTTAGCCCCTTAAGCGGCGTCATCGTGCCGAAGATCTCCCCTTTTTTGTCCATAACCCTCATACGGCACTCTTCGTAAATCTCATAAGGCGGCTCCTCATCGAACCAGACATAATCGAGCGACGCGCCCTGAAACTTTTCCCGTCCCTGGTCGCAGGACTTAAAGCCTATCCTCGACACCCCGCCGAAGACATTTTTTATAAGGATGGCGTCAATGACGCCGCTTTCGGGCGAGGATTTGCTGCCTTCCCTCATCACGACCTGCTCTATCCAGTCGGGGTTAAGGTAGCGAAGAATTTTGGCCTGAGCGACATCCCTCTGCACCTCGTAGGTAAGCGACACCACCCAGCCCGAGGTATCCGGCTTATTCTTGCGGTAAGGGTGGCACCCCCTGGCTATCCAGATAGCCTCTACGGCGCCGCACTCGGTCTTGCCGCTTCGGTTGCCTCCGAACACCCAACGGTTGCGCTTTAAGCACTTATGAAACTCCATTTGCTTTAGGTGTACCTTATCCCCCGAATTGTAGCTTGCAAGGGTGTTTTTCCTTCGGCGCTCCCTTTGGATCGCCTCTATTTTTAAGATTTTTTCAATTATCTCGTTCATGGTAAACCCTGTCCGCGCTTTCCTTTAACATATCCTTTATGAGGCTTTTGGCTTCCCTCTCGGCGCCTGCCGCTTTTCGGGAGTTGTGCTCCTCTATCTCGGCTGCGATTTGCGTAAGCCTCTCGATACGGGTCTTTCTCACATACTCTTCGGCCCTGGCGTCCAGGCGGTCGAAGGGGATAACCAAAATTAACCCCATCTCCCTGCCGCCGTGAAGCTCAAACCTCCCCTTTAGGCGGTTATACATCACCTTATAAGAGGGGTTAATCTCTTTAAGGCGGTCGGATATGTCAAATACATCCCGCCGGATTTCAATCAAATGGTCCATAATCCTACCTTTTTTTACAAATACTTTGTTTTAACATAGATGATATCGGCGTATAATTTGGGTTGAGGTGTTATGTGAAAAAAGCATTGCTAATCGCTTGCCTTATGATGTTTTCGCTTTTTGCCATCCTGCCGGGCTTGCCCGCTCAAGCGTCGGTGGGCACCCCGCATATCGTCGTTTCGGGCGAGGTCTGGCTGCTTGACGAAAACGGCAACAGGCTCTTTCTTCTGCCCGACACCTACTACGCCCGAATCAACAACTTAGACGACGCCTATTACTACATCACCTTTAACGGGGTTAGCGGCAAGGTAAGCAAAAATGTCGTAACCACAACGGGCTATCACACCACCGCCAAGGGCACCCTCGCAGAATTAAGGGTAAGCGAGGCGTTTATAGAATTCGTAAGCATCAACCTTAAGGCCTCCCCCGGTATAACCGCCGAGAATGTCGTCGCCCTTCCCGTCACCGAAAGCTTTACCTTTCTGGGCGAATACCCGACCTCCGAGGGCGTATGGTACTATGTCAAGTACAACCAGTATTACGGGTATATACGCAGCGACCGCACAAACATCCCCGATATGAATATCGAAGCCTTTGTCCCCGAGCCCGCCCCCTCCGAACCTACGCAGGAGACCCCCGAGCCCGAGAAGCCTATCAAAGAACTCATAAACGGTTTGGAAGGGAACACTTTAAGGATTATAGTAATCGTCGCCCTGGCGATACCCGCCTTAATAATAATCTTCATACTCTTCCGCCCCTCAAAAGGCAGAAAGGAAAAGTATTACGAAAACTAGCCGGCCCTCGGGCAATACCCGGGGCAGCTACATAAGCCTTATAAAAAACATTCCCCCTTACCGTTAACCCTTTTAGCAAGCCTTATCATACACACCCGCGCTCAAATCCCCCTAAAGCGCCTATTCGTTTTCCTGCCTGCCGCTTTTATTTAGCTCGGCAAGCAGCCTTATGCGCTCGGCCTCAAGCTCCTCGTCCGAGAGGCTCTCGAGAGGCCTTTCGTCGCCGTTTATCTCCAGGTAAGCCTTTAAGGCGGCAATGTCGGGCGGGTAGTACTTTGTCTGAAGCTTGCCCCTTATCGGCTTTTTGCTTCCGTTCTCGTCAATCACATACTCGACGCAGCTTTCCTTTACGGTATACCCCATCGCCTTTTTAAGGAGGGCCTTGTTTATTGCCTCCTTTTTCTTTTCTCTTGCCATCTCTCACCTCACAGCGGCAAGAGGCTCTGCCTTTGGCTCCGCCTTTTCGGCTCGGGTTAGGTTATTCTCCAGCACATACTCGCAAACATTTACGATGAGGCGCTCGTCGTCGAAGAACTCCACAAACCTCTTGTCCGTCATTCCGAGAATATACATATTTTGCGCAAGGCTTTTCAGCGCCGCCCTTTTTTTGTAGCGGTAAGTGTTGTAGGCAAGCCCCATCGCTTCCATAATCTGAAACCCCGAAAGCTCCTCGAAGTAGAAATGTTTGACAATTTGCCTTTTTTCTTCGTCCAGCATAAACATCGCGGCGTCTATTGTGTGCTTAAGAACGGCGAGGTTTTCGGCTTTTTCCGCCAGCCTGTCGAGATCTTTTATAAATGTATCGGTGGTGTAGCCGGCAAGCTTCTCAATGGATATGTTCTTAAAAGCCTTAAGCTTTCTGCGATACATTTTTATATACAAATCAAGAGAAGGGTAAGCGTACAAAGCGACAGTAAGCCATAGATTGTTTAGCATAATTCTCTCCCAAAAAAAACTTTGAAATGTGAACAACTGTTCTGCTATCTGCCTTCATTATAGCACCCGATATTGCCATAGTCAAGACCCTTGCACTCAAAATTTTTGTTTTCGACAAGTTGCGACAATATTAGAGCGAAGTCGGAACAAACCGCCAAAATTCTTTTTGTGATTTTGTACAAAAATACTTTATTATTATATAATTATGCTTTTACCCGAAAAGTCCCCTTAATTTTTGTGATTCAATCGTTTTTTAGGTGAAATAATACTCATATGCTGTTCAAAAAACTATGCTTCTAATAAAAAACGGTTATGTGCTTACTATGGCGGGAAAGCCTATCAGGAACGGCTGCGTTCTTATAGACGGCAGCAAAATCATCTCCGTCGGCAAAAAGGTTGACGCCTGCCCCTCCGCCTGCGACCAGATAGACGCCGGGGGCGGCTGGGTAATGCCGGGGCTTATAGACGCCCACAGCCATATAGGGATTACCGAGGAGAAAAAAAGCATCGAGGGCGACGACGGCAACGAAAGCACCGAGCCCATAACCCCCTATTTGCGCGCGATAGACGCCATAAACCCCATGGATCCCGCCTTTCACTCGGCGATTAAAGCGGGCATAACCTCGGCAATGATCGGGCCCGGCAGCGCCAATGTCGTCGGCGGGCAGTTTGCGTTTATAAAGCTTTGGGGACGGTGCCTGGACGATATGATTGTACTCGCGCCCGCCGCCATGAAGGTTGCCTTCGGCGAAAACCCCAAGGCTACCTACGGCGAGAGTAACGAAATGCCTTCAACACGAATGGGCATAGCCGCCATGCTTCGCGAAGAGTTAACCAAGGCGAAAAGGTATTACCTCGCAAAAGAAGCTGCCGAAAGAGAGGGCAAAGACTACGATTTCGACTTCGAAAGGGAGTGCTGGATACCCGTTTTCAAAAAGGAGATCCCGCTTAAAGCCCATGTCCACAGGGCGGACGACATATTAACCGCCATCAGAATCGCCAAAGAGTTTGATTTAAGAATGACTCTCGACCATTGCACCGAAGGTCACCTCATAATAGACGAAATAAAGGCTTCGGGCTTCCCCGCCATCATAGGCCCCACCCTTTCGTCACGCAACAAAATTGAGGTGCAGTATATGGATTTCAAGGAGTACGGCATACTTAACAAAGCGGGGGTAAAGATAGCCGTCACCACAGACCACCCCGTAACCCGCATCCCCTGCCTCGCTATATGCGCCGGGCTGGCCGCAAGGGAGGGCTTAGGGATAGACGAAGCCCTGAAAGCCATAACCATCTATCCCGCCGAAATCTGCGGAGTATCCGGCCGCCTCGGTTCGCTTGAGATCGGCAAGGACGCCGACATCGCCATATTCAGCGGCAACCCGCTTGAGGTTTTCACACAGACTCTTTATACAATAGTGAACGGGAAAATTGTATACAACAGCTTTACGGATGACAGATAAAGTGTATAGCCCGCCGCCTCGGGGATGAGCGAAAAAGACTCTTGGAATCGTGAAGTGCGGGCTTATGCTCGTTACGATTAAATATAAATATATGGCAATTACCTTGACAGCCGTTAGTAATCGATTATTTGCAGATAACTAATACGGGAGGTGAATAGAATGGATAAGAAGCAAAACAAGCAAAACAAGAATCAGAAACAAAACAAGAAAGAAAATAAAGAGCAGAAGTAAGCGTAAAATGATAGTTTAGGATACCGAAACTAACAATAAAAGAGCCCTTGCGGCTCTTTATTGATTTATTGTTTAATTTTTGGAAGAGTTATTTTTCGCCTCTTAAGATATCTTTTATCTTCATAAGCCTTACGGTGTTGCCGCGCTCGTTTTCGTCCAGCTTCATCTTGATGTACTTTATGGTTTCCTCCAGTTCGGGTATCATTACATATTCGAGGGCGTTTACGCGGCGTCTGTTTTTCTCTATTTCGGCGGCAAGCATATTGCAAGTCTTTTCAACCTCGGCAAGGCGTACAAGCTTTGTAAGAAGGCTCGATAGCCTCGCCAGAGAGTCGTCAAGCTCTCCGCTAACCGAGATAAACGAGTACGGGTAAAGGTCTGTCGAGAGGCTCTCCTCTATCTCGATCGAGGGGGCGGCGACGGACATAATGTTTTTGGTGGAGCATTTCAGCTTTACCTTTCTTGAAGGCATGGCGACGGCTTCCTCGATAACATCCCTGCCGTTGGCGGCGGTGGCAAGCAGAAAGTTTTTCAAGGACAAGGTTACCTCGCTTTCGATTTCCTCGCGGAGGCGCTTGTTCTCCTTGATATAAATCATAAACTGCCGTATCGTCTCGTCGGCCTTATCCTTAAGAAGCTTGTGCCCCCTGATTGCCGTCGCGAGGCGGTTTTTGAGGCTCCTTAGCTCCATCCTTGTTGGGTTTACATTAAGTCTTGCCATCTTTTCACCCGTTGGCGGTTATTTATCGAAGTATTCTTCAAGATACTCGTCCCTTATGCGCTTAAGCTCGCCCCTCGGCAGTAGCTTAAGAAGCGACCAACCGAGGTCGAGGGTTTCCTCTATCGTGCGGTTGGTGGTAAAGCCCTGGTTTACATAGACGCGTTCGAACTGCTCGGCAAAGCCCGCGAACTTTCTGTCCGTTTCCGAAAGTGCGGCGTCGCCGAGAATGGCGGCAAGCTCTTTGGCTTCTTTTCCTCTCGCGTAGGCGGCAAACAGCTGGTTCATGGTGTCGGCATGGTCTTTGCGGGTCTTTCCTTTGCCTATACCCTTGTCCTTAAGCCTCGAAAGCGAGGGCAAAACATCTATCGGGGGGTTGACGCCCATTTTGTTAAGCTGGCGGCTGAGAATAATCTGCCCCTCGGTTATATAGCCCGTAAGGTCGGGTATGGGGTGGGTCTTGTCGTCCTCGGGCATGGTAAGTATGGGTATCATCGTTATGCTGCCGTCCTTGCCCCTTATGCGCCCCGCCCTTTCGTAGATGGTTGCGAGGTCGGTGTACAGGTAGCCGGGGTAGCCCCTGCGCCCGGGGACTTCTTTACGGGCGGCGGAAACCTCTCTGAGCGCCTCGGCGTAGTTGGTTATGTCGGTTATTATAACAAGAACATGCATATCCCGCTCGAAGGCAAGGTATTCGGCGGCGGTAAGCGCCATTCTGGGGGTCGCTATACGCTCGATGGCGGGGTCGTTAGCGAGGTTCATAAAGAGTACCGCCCTGTCGATTGCGCCCGTCTTGCGGAAGTCGGATATAAAGAAGTCGGCTTCCTCGAAGGTGATACCCACGGCGGCGAAAACAACGGCGAATTTGCGGTCGCTGTTAAGAACCCTGGCTTGCCTCGCGATCTGGGCGGCAAGCTGGGCGTGCGGCAATCCCGAAGCCGAGAACACGGGGAGTTTTTGCCCTCTTACAAGGGTGTTAAGCCCGTCTATAGCCGATATGCCCGTTTGAATAAACTCGTTGGGGTAGTCGCGTGCCACGGGGTTTATGGGCTGGCCGTTTATGTTGTAGCGTTTTTCGGGTATGATTTCGGGGCCGCCGTCTATCGGCCTGCCCATTCCGTCAAACACCCTGCCCAGCATATCGTCGGAGCAGCTAAGCTCTATGCCTTTCCCTAAGAATCTTGCTTTTGCCGAGCTTATCTGCAGCCCCGCGGAGCCCTCGAAAAGCTGGACAAGCGCCTTGTCGCCGTTAACCTCGAGGACTTTGCCGCGCCTTATCTGGCCGCCTTCCTCGTGAATCTCGACAAGCTCGTCATACTTTACTCCCGATACGCCGCTTACAAGCATCAGCGGCCCGACTATCTCTTTTATCGATCTGTATTCTTTAAGCATATTCGGTTACTCCCGTTGTTATCCTATCAGGGCGTTAATTTGCCTCTTGAGTTCCGTTTCGATTGCGTCAAACTCGTGCAAATCGGTTTCCCTGATGTATTTAGAGCGCCCTATCTTTTCCTTTACGGGCATTTCGAGGATATCCTCGATGTCTACATTCTTCTCCAGCGCGGAAGCGCTAAGATCGTGGCACTCCAGTATTAGCTTTAACATCCTGTGCTGCTTATGCAATGAGGCGTAGGTGTCCACCTCGTGGAAGGCGTTCTGGTGCAGGTAGTCCTCTCTTATGGACTTGGCGGTGTCCATAGTGAGCTTGTCCCTGGGCGAAAGCGCGTCCATACCAACAAGCCTTACTATTTCGTCCAGCGCGGCCTCTTCCTGCAGAATGCTCATGGCCCTTGTTTGCAAGGCGTGCCATTCGGGGCTTACATTTTCGTCGAACCATTCCGAAAGCTTGTCTATATAAAGGCTGTAGCTTGCGAGCCAGTCGATGGCTGGGAAGTGCCTTCTGTAAGCAAGCCTTGCCGAAAGCCCCCAGAATACCTTAATAATGCGAAGGGTCGCCTGGCTTACGGGCTCGGAGATGTCGCCGCCGGGAGGGCTTACCGCACCTATCGCAGTAATCGAACCTACCAGCCCCCTGCTTCCCAGAACCTTAACCATACCCGCCCTCTCGTAGAACTCGGCGAGGCGGGAAGAAAGGTACGCGGGATAGCCTTCTTCGCCCGGCATTTCCTCGAGGCGCCCGCTCATTTCCCTAAGAGCTTCCGCCCATCTGGAGGTGCTGTCCGCCATTATAGCCACATTGTAGCCCATATCCCTGAAGTATTCGGCAATCGTTATACCCGTGTAAATGCTTGCCTCGCGCGCCGCGACGGGCATGTCCGAGGTATTCGCTATAAGCACCGTGCGCTTCATAAGGGGCTCGCCCGATTTGGGGTCTTTAAGGTGTGGGAACTCGTTGAGAACATCGGTCATCTCGTTTCCGCGCTCGCCGCAGCCCACATAAACTATGAGGTCGGCATCCGCCCACTTCGCGAGCTGGTGCTGAACAACCGTTTTGCCCGAACCGAAAGGCCCGGGGACTGCGCCCACGCCGCCCCTTGCTATCGGGAAGAATGTATCTATAACCCTCTGCCCCGTAACCATGGGCACTTTGGGCGATAGCTTTTCTCTGTAGGGCCTACCTTTACGCACGGGCCACTTTTGGGACATCGTCACTGCAACATCTTTGCCGCCGCAGTCTACTATCGCTATGGGCTCGTCTATCGTAAACTCGCCCGCTTTTATCGATTTTATGGCGCCTTTGACGCCGATGGGAGCCATTATTTTGTGCTTTATAATTATGTTTTCCTGCACATAACCAAGCTGGTCGCCCGCCTCAATAGTATCGCCCTCTTTCGCGGTGGGCACGAATTCCCATTTTTTGGAGCGGTCGAGAGCGCCGACGGATACGCCTCTCGCGATACGGTCGCCCGACGCCTTTCTTAAGGCCTCGAGGGGGCGTTGGATACCGTCGAATATGCCTTCCAGAAGCCCGGGTCCAAGCTCGACCGACAGGGCTTCGCCCGTCGAGAAAACCTCGTCGCCGGGGCCTATGCCTGCCGTTTCCTCGTAAACCTGTATGGAGGCGAACTCTCCTCTTAGCTCTATAATTTCGCCTATAAGTTTTTGCGGGCCGACCTTAACAACATCGTACATCTTGCTGTCGCCCATTCCGCCCGCCACGATAAGCGGGCCGGAAACCTTAATGACTTTACCCATCTATTTTCTCCTTTCGCTTCGGTAAAGCGATTATTTTTTGTTGTTAAACAGTATATCCGCCCCTATCGCCCTCTCGACATCCTTCGAGATACCGCTCATGCCGTAGCCCGTCGTGCCCTTGGACGAAGGGATGGGGATAACCGCGGGATACGCCCTTACCCTGTAACGCTCGACTATGTCCGAAATACTTTGGGCTATATCTTCGGTTATGAATATTACGGCGTACTCGCGCGCCAGCTTTTTGAGGGTGTCTGAAGCTTCGGCGGCGGACCTCGCGCCGAAAACATCGACGCCGAGCGCCTTGAAAGCGAGCACGCTGTCCTTATCGCCTATTACCGCAATTTTCTCAGGCATACAGCGACCTCATCCTTTTTCTTATTTCCGCCCTGTCGACATCGTTTTTGATGCAGACTAAGGCAATCCTCAGCATTTTTATCTCTTGTTTTTTGGCCAGGTAGTAGCCTACCACGGGGGCAGCGGTGAATATGTCGCTCTTTTCGGCGCGGAATATATCCAGAAGGTAATCGTCCTTTGCCGCCGAGAAAGAGGGAAGCCCGCCGTCGTTAAACTTAGAGGCTACCTTTTCGTAATCCGTGCCCTTTGTGAGCGCCGCAAAGCCCTCGGCGCCGCCTTCGTAAACCGCCGAAAACGCGGCAAGCGGCATTTTGCCGCCCTCGAGGAAGCTCTCACCGAAGAAGGTAAAGCCCGCGCCTATATTTTGGGAGCGGATCATCGTGTCCATGTTGGTTAGGTCTATAAGAGCCTCGAAGTACCGCCTTATATGGGGGTCGGTGCTTTTGCGGGCAAGCCTTGCCGTTATGTCTTTATACATGGCTTTGTCGATAAGCACATCGATCAGCCTCGGGCTTCTCGCGTTCTCAAAAGCCTTTCTGATAGCCTTTACTGCCTCGTCGGCGTAAGGGTTTATATCGGGGTTGTCGGCTACAAGCTTGCCTTTTAGTTCCTCGATATCGTAAAGCCCGTTTATAACCTGCGACTGCTCTATGGGCGAGCCGCCGTACAGGCTTTTAAGCAGGGACTTAATATTGTGGTAATCGTAATACAGCAAAAAACAGTCGGTGCCGATATCAAGCTTCAGCTGTCTTATAAACTCGACGGCGAGGCGCTCTTCGGCGGACAGCGCTTTCTCGAAGTCGGAGGGGTCGTCCGTCACTATCCCGCCTCCGTAGTTCGCCTCGGCAAGTATCCTCACGGCGTCGGCAAGGGTGGGGCTTTCCAATAGCCGAAAGAGCCTTTCCTCTCCGAAAAGGCTTTGCTCCTTAACCTTGGCGACCGCGTTAGCGAAAAGCAAACCGTCCGTCATTCCGACCTCCGTTTACGAAAACAGCTTTGCCGCGACCCGCGGCTCAAGCTCTTCCCTTAAAGCCCTAAGCTCTACATCGAGGGAGAGGTTTTTTTCTACCTCGCCGCCCGAAAGTATGATACCGCCCGAAATGTCGGCATACTCTTCGGAAAGGGTTAATTTTATGTCCTTTTCTTTGGCAACCCCGGCGATAAAAGCCGATGTTATAACCGCCTTATCCTTTCGGGCGATTTTTACCGTGTCGCCGTCCTCGGCGTGGCTAAGCATTCCCTCGATTATCGCAAGGTATTGCTCTTTGGGAAGCGAGGTTATGGCCTCGGCGGCGCGGGCAAAGATATCGTCTAACGCCTTCTTTTTGGCGGCAAGCAAAATCTTTCGCGCCTCGAGGTGGGCGACGGTTATGCGCCGTTTTATGGTTTCGTCCTTTAGCGCCTCGATTTCTTCCCTGCTTTTTTGCAGGAAGGCCTCGGCCTCGGCTTTGGCGTTGGCAATAACCTTCTCGGCCTCGGCTTTGGCTTCGACAATGACGGCTGTCGCCATGTATTGGGCGCCTTCCAGAATCTGGGTTACGATGTCGGACATCTCAGCCTCCGGTTAGACCATCGCGGCGTAATTGGGAAGGAACACGGCAAGGAAGGACGCGATAAGCCCGAGAAGCGCGTAGGTTTCGACCATTGCCGACATAACGATAGCCTTGGTGGATTCCTCGGGTTTCTTGGCTACCAAAGCGATACCGCTCGCGGCGACTTTGCCCTGATGTATTCCGCTGAAAAGCCCCGAAATCGCCATGGGAAGGCAAGCAGCGAGCATACCGAGGCCGGCGGCGAGGGAAAGCTGGGAGACTCCCGCAAACACATTGATCTTAAGGAGCGCCAAAAACCCTATAATGAAGCCGTACAGGCCCTGCGTGCCGGGTATGAGCTGCAAAATGAGGCATTTGATAAACTTGTCGGGGTCTTCGGACACAACGCCGGCGGCTGCTCTGCCCGCCGTGCCAACGCCTATACTGCTGCCTATGCCTGCAAGACCTACCGAGAGGGCGGCGCCCAAAAGCGCCAGGAATGTACCGAGTGTCATTAATAAGTCCTCCTATTTTGTCGGATTGTTGTTTATCTCTAATTTATTAGTTTTTGTATTGTTAGCCGTTTCCAGCTTGTCTGTGAGGTAGACATATTTTGTCTTGGAGCCGAGGGGCGCGAACGCCCTGCCCTCTCCGCCGTAGAACTTGCCGAAGAACTCGACATACTGCAACCTGCAGTTATGCACATACACGCCGAGAAGGTTTATCAGCAGGTTGAAGGCGTGCCCGCCGAGAAGCACAACCGCCGCTATCGCGTAGCCCGCGTAGGGTATAAGGTCTATGATAAGCGCGCCTATCTTGTTGATAACCATACCGATAACGCCCGTTGTAAGACCCAAACCGAACAGACGGGCGTAAGAGAGAATATCGGCGAACACATTTATGCCGCCGTATACATTTTTAAACGCGCCAATAAACATTTTTACGGGGTTCTTTTTGCCGAGAGCGCCGCCCACGATAAGCATTGCAAGCCCCGTAAGGGCGATAACTATGCCCGCGACAGAGGTTTTGAGAATGCCAAGCAAATCGAAAACAAGGACGATAAACCCGAGAAGGATTACCACCCAGCTGAAGTCGTTGAAAATGGCGTCCAACTTGTTGTTTGCCCTGAACTTTGTAACACCGCTAAGGAAAAATCCCGCGGCGATCTGAATTACGCCAAGCCCCAGCGCCATGCCGAACATAACTAGCGCCTGCGAGCCGCTTAGGGGGTCTATAAGCTTGAAATTAAGCAGAAATCTGCCTATCGCGCTGCCCTGCAAGTACTGCGATTCTATGCTGAACCACCCGCCGAATATGGCGCCCCACAATATTGTGGACAGCCCGCACAGCCCGAACATAAGGATAAAGCTGCCGCTGTTTTTTACGGGCTTACGGAAAAGAAGGTAGGCAAAGCAGGCAAGCGACAGTATTATGCCGTAGCCGGCGTCGCCAAGCATAAAGCCGAAGAACAAAAAGTAGAAGAACGCGACAAAGGGATTGGGATCCAATTCTCCATATTTCGGGACCCCGTACATCGCAGTTACATTAATCCCGAAGGGGCTTACAAACTTGTTGCTTCTGATGTATGTGGGCACCGGGTCGCCTTTTTGCGGGTCGGAGACAAATATCTCCGCCGAGGGCGCGGCCTCTTTTATTTTGGATTGCGTAAGCTCGGCGGCCGAGGCGGTAACCCAGGCTTCCAAAACAAATGCTTTGCTTGTGGCGGCGGTTCTCGCGAGGGCATCCAGCTTGGCGAGCTCGATAAAGTAATAATCGTAAAGGACTTTAAGCTCGTAGGCGTACTTGAAAGCCGAAGCCGCCTGCTTATAGATATCCAGCCTTGCCTCGGCAAGCTCGTTAATTCTTTGGTTGTTTTTGTCTGTTAATTCCTTGGCGGTGAAATCCTGCGTGAAGGGGCACCTGGAAAAATCAGCGGCTATAAGGAGTTTTGAAATCTGCTCCTTCTCCTCTTTGAGGCACATGGCAAAAACGCCGTCGCCGCTTCCCGAAAACTTAAGAACGGCGGTTTGGGTGGCGCCTTCCAGAAGTATCTCTTTTTTTCCGCCCTTAATAAGCCCCAGGAACATTGCTACCCTTTGGGTGTCTTTTACGGACGAAAACTTTATATCAAAATCGAGATAATCCCTTAATTGCTCGTTCTGGTGGGTGAGCCTCGCCGTTTCGGTCTTTATGTCGGTAAGGCGGGTGTTATAATCTTCTAGGTCGGAAATTATCGAGAACAAATCGTGCTCGTTCTCGGTTACTTCCGATATCATATCGTCGTACTCGATAAGCTTGTTTTCTCTTTTAAGGTTAAGTTTTTCGAGGGGGATTTCGGGGGCCTTTTCGCCGTCGGAAAGCTTATTAAGCTCCCGATGGGTATCCTTCATAAAAGAAAAAGCGAAGGAAACGCGGTTGAGCTTTCTTTCGAATTCCGCCCTAAGCCCGGCGTCGTCGCATTTTACGGTTTTGTCGTAATCTTTAGAGGCGGCGACTTCGGCGGTGCCCAAACCGACCAATGTCTTTAATATTTTCCTCTTGTCTTTGGCGTGGGCGACAAGAGTAAGTTTTTTCATTGCCGCGACAGCCATTTTACCTCTCGTACAGCTTGTAGTATTCAAGGGCGATTTCCGCCGCTTCTTTGGCGATGTCTATGTTCCCGCAGAGGGCTTTTGCCTCTTCCTCGCCCTTCTTTATTATCGCGTCGAACTCTTTTTGGGCGGCGGCTTCGGCTTCCTCTAAAGCGGACTTGCGCTCCTCTTTAATAAGAGCCTTTGCGCTGGCGATTATTTTTGCCGCCTCGGCCTCGGCGTTAAGGCTGATTTCCCTTGCCTCTTCGTGCGCCGCGGCTACCGTTTCGTCCGCCTTCTTCTCGGCTTCGGCTATCTTATCGATAAGCTCCTGAATCATAGCTCCTCCCCGTTTTCGATGGCGGCTACCTTGTCGAGCCTCCTCTGATGCCTTCCGCCCGCGAAAGCGGCCGAAAGATATGTCGTTACGATTTTATATGCCGTGTCGGGGTCGGTTATCCTTCCGCCGAGGGCGATTACATTGGCGTTGTTGTGCTCGGCGCACATCTGAGCCGAAAAGACATCGGTCACATGGGCGCACCTTATGCCTTTTACCTTGTTTGCGGCAATCGACATGCCTATGCCCGTGCCGCAAAGAAGTATGCCTTTGTCCGCTACGCCCGACACAACGGCGTTTGCGACAAGCAAGGCGTAATCGGGATAGTCGCAGGAGTCGCTCTTGTCGGTGCCGAAATCGATAAGCTCGTGCCCGCCGTCGGCTACCGCTTTAATTACAGCTTCCCTAAGCGTTATTCCGCCGTGATCCGAACCCAGAGCAATTTTCATAAAATTTACCTCCTTTGTACTTAATTTAGTATAGAATAAATTGTAAGAAATTGCAAGGTAATAGCACCCCTAACTTAAATCCTTATAGTAATAAATATAATGTAAAAATTTATGCGGGCTTTATTGAATAATATACACTGCGCAAAAAGCCGAAATCAGCTTGGCGCGCGCACTTTCGTTATCTGATTACCGCGCCGCCCGTGGCTTTCTTGATACGGTTTTGGACGGGATAGTAATCGGCGCCCTCGAACCACTCGAGAAGTATATACCCGAATTTTTTTTCGGCTTTGCGGAGGGCGGAAAAAAGGTTTGCCATAGCCGCTTCGGGAGAATTGCCCAGCGATATGGCGTTTTTTATGCCGCTTTTTTCTATAAGGTTATCGCTCGCGACTAACACGGGGTTAAGCCCCTCCCCTTCCCGCTTTTCGTACTCGGCTCTGGCTGTTTGGGGGCCGTTTACGCCCACGCAGGGGCAGACGGGGCTGTAATGCTTGTACTTCATCCCGGGGGCTTCGGCGACAACCACTTCGCCGCTGAACACTTTAACCGCGCCCAGAACGGGCGCGAGCATGCCCGCGGTTACCGCGCCGGGGCGGAGAATTACGGGAATATCTTTGGTTAGGTCCAAAACGGTGCTTTCGATGCCCACCCTTGTCTTTCCGCCGTCGAGAATAAGAGGGATTTTGCCCTTCATATCCTCTAAGACATGCGAGGCTTCTGTTGGGCTTACCCTGCCGCTTACATTGGCGGAAGGCGCCGCTATGGGGCGGGCGGCGGCTTTAATGAGCCCTAGCGCTAAGGGGTGGTCGGGAATCCTTACCCCTACCGTATCCAGCCCGCCCGTCGTCCTTTTGGGGATAAGGGGGGATTTTTTGAGCACAAGGGTAAGGGGCCCGGGAGAGAACACCTCAAAAAGTTTATACGCTGCTTTGGGGACATCGACAGCGACGCCCTCAAGCTCTTTTGGTGAGGATATATGCACTATCAGGGGGTTGTCCTGCGGCCTGCCTTTTGCGTTGAAAATCGCCTCGACGGCTTTTTCGTTGTACGCGTCCCCGCCCAGCCCGTAAACGGTTTCGGTGGGGAAAGCCACGGGGAAGCCCTCTCTTATAAGCTCGCCGCCCAGCGCCAGCAGTTCTTCTTTTCCTACTTTAGTTTCCATATCAGTTTTTGGTGGTAACCTCAAAAATAATGCCCCTGCCGTCCTTTGAGCCGACGACCTTGGCGTCGAAATAAAGCCCGTCCACAAGGTAATGCTCTATAACGGCGAGGCTTTCGTATTCTGCGTCCAGAAGCTTACGCCCGTCGTTGGCGTACAGACCGTACTTTTCGCCCTCTTTGGTGATATACATACCGTTTTTCAGGCTGTAAACATTCGCAATCGGGGTTATAACGCCGTTTTTGCTTATGCGGTAGAACTCTCTTGTCCTTTTGTTATCCGCCCCTACGACGATTTTTGAGCCCGTGGCGTAGCCGTCCACAAACATTGTGAGCTCTACGAATTCATAAGGGATTTCGGAGCCGTCCAGGCTCATTGCGCCCATCATCGTGGTGAGCATGCCGGGGCCCTGGTTAAAGTCGGCGCGGTAGCCCACTATCATGCCGTCGTTTATCATAACGGGGTGGTAAAAATACTTCTCGGCAACGGGCATCAGGGTTATCAGGCTTCCATCCTCTTTATGGTAAGAAAGCTCGCGCCCGGGAAGCTCATAGACGGGGTCGCTGTTTTGAAGCCCCACGCCGTCCACAAACAAAAGAGGCATAACCAGGTCCTCGAGGTTTATGATATCGGCGTTTTTGTCGTACACCGAGAAGGATTGCCCCCACCTTATCTTGTCGCTGTCGTCGTAAAACGGGAAGTCGTAATAAACAAGCGAATAGCCTTCCTTAATAAACTCGCTGGGCGGGATTATGGGCGGCTGATACATTGGCAGCTTGTCGTCGGGGTAGACATTTGCCGTGTTGAGGGCGGCGGTCATCTCCTTGACATACTCGGAAGAGTATTTGTTTGCGACAAGGGTTACCCTGTCGGTGGGGAACCTTATGCCCGACTTGATATTGTAGCGGGTGGATTTGTTTATATAATAATAGGTCTTGTTCTCGGAGGTTTTGGTCTGCTCGTAGCCCGTAAACTGTGTGGCGCTGGTGTACATGCCAGTTTCGACATACCAGCCGTTGCCGAGATAAAATACGCTTACGGTAACAAGGCTCATATCGGGGAAGCCGTCGGCCTCGGTAAACGGCACCCAGACGCCCTCGGGAGCTAAAGAGTAATAGCCGTTGCTGTCGATGCGGTCGAAATAATAATACCTTACCACGCTTTTGCCCACGGCGGCGAGGTATCCGTCCCTAAGAGAAAATGTCGTAGAGAAGGTGGTATTGGATACCCTCCCTACCTCGAGCATGCCGTTTGCCGTGGTGTAATCGTAAACAGTGGCGTAATCGTATACGCCGCCCCTATCCTTTTCGCCGAACATTATAAGGTATTTGCTGTCCAGAAAGGTGTACAGCGGGGCGGTGGTCGAGCTGTACTCGTGGGCAAAGCCCATCTCTTTGCCGGCGTTTTCGCCCTTTATGCGCACCAGCCCGACCTTATTTGTGAAGCTGGAACCCAAAGCCTGCCTCTTTACGGCAATGGCAAAATCTCCGTTTATGTCCAGAATTTGGGCGTACCTGGGCGCCAGAATGACGCCATCGGGAGTGGCGAAACCGTAATTGTAGTATGTCTGCGAGCCGAGCTTTATGGCTTCTTTAATGAGATACAGCCCCGACCTGCTGTGGTAGGAGTCCACAAAAATATCCTTGTCCAGAACAAGCTTTTCGGACACGGCCTCGAAGCCCTTGTGGGAGGAAAAATTATTGAAATATTCGCTGTAATTGACCTCCGCTTTTTTGTCGCAGCCCGCTAGCAGGGACGACAAAATCATTATAGCGGCCACAAGCGCGATTAGCGGTTTTTTCATATCAAAAAGTATACCACAAGGGCGGTTGGCAGTCAATGTAAATCACCTCCGGCTCAGCAGGGATTCAGCGTTTGTACACATAGTTAATTTGCGCCCTTCGGGTATCGATATTAACAGAGCCTAATATAATCTACTATGAAGTATTTCAAGCTGATGCTGGCGTTTTGCGCTTCGCTGGCGGTGATGTTCGCGGCGGTGTATTTTATTTCCTTTTTCTCTGACACGGGCGGGGAATGGTACACCTCGCTGAAAAAGCCCTCTTTCGCCCCCTACGGCATAATTTACGAGATGGGGTTTTTCGCTGCGTTCGCCTTTGCCGTAATCTCATGCGCCTTTACGATGATGAAAAAGGAGCTTAGAATTTTTCTTGCCGTCTGGGCGGGCATTATAGCCCTTTCGCTTCTTTGGCCGCTTACCCTTTTTAAGTGGCACTCTGCCTACGGCGCGTTGGGGATATCTTTTGCCATAATTATTGGGCTTACTTTTCTTATCCACCACTACATAAAAAACACAAGGGAGCTTTGGCTCGCCATTATACCGACAACGGCGTGGTTTGTGTACATTTTCGCGTTTAACTTCGGTTTATGTATGTTAAACTGAAGCGGCTTCCTTGTTTTACCTCATAAAAAATACCGCGGCATATAACCGCGGTACTTTTATATATTTGGGATAGGAGGTGTTTTGCTGATTAGTACATATCTCCGCCGGGCGCGGGAGCGGGAGCGGGAGGCTCGGGGATGTCGGCGACAATAGACTCGGTTGTCAGGAGGGTCGCCGCTACGCTGCCGGCGTTCTGAAGGGCGGTGCGGGTAACCTTGGTGGGGTCGATGATGCCCGCCTCAATAATGTCGCAGTATCTGTCCCTGAGGGCGTCGTAGCCGTAGCTCGGGCTTCTCTTGCGCATTACATTATTTATAACAACGCCGCCGTCCACACCGCTGTTGGCTGCTATCTGCCTTAAGGGAGCCTCGAGGGCCTTTATGACGATTTCGGCGCCCGTCTTTTGGTCGCCTTCAAACCTGGCGGTGGCCTTCTTTACCTTATCGATTATCGAGATGAGGGCGATGCCGCCGCCGGGCACAACGCCTTCCTCTACCGCGGCTCTGGTAGCGGCGAGGGCGTCTTCCATGCGGAGCTTTATGTCCTTCATTTCGACTTCGGTCGCCGCGCCGACATTGATGACGGCTACGCCGCCGGCGAGCTTAGCGAGGCGCTCTTGCAGTTTTTCTCTGTCGTAGTCCGAAGTGGTTTCGGCAATCTGGGCCTTGATGGACTTGATGCGGGCTTCGATTTCGTCCTTGTCGCCGGCGCCGCCCACTATCGTCGTGTTGTCCTTGTCTACTTTAACGGTCTTGGCCCTGCCGAGCATATTGAGGTTGGCGTCCTTGAGGTCGAGGCCGAGCTCTTCGCTAATAACCTGGCCGCCGGTGAGGATGGCGATATCCTGCAGCATTGCCTTGCGCCTGTCGCCGAAACCGGGGGCCTTGACGGCTACGCAGTTGAGAACACCCTTAATCTTGTTTACAACGAGGGTGGCAAGGGCTTCGCCTTCGATTTCGTCGGCGATTATAAGCAGCTTGTGTCCGCCCTTAAGAACCTGCTCGAGAACGGGCAGTATTTCCTGTACGTTGGAGATTTTCTTATCGGTGATGAGTATGACGGGGTCGTCCAGCTCGGCTTCCATCTTGTCGGTGTTGGTTACCATGTAGGCGCTTACATAGCCCCTGTCGAACTGCATGCCCTCTACGACATTAAGCTCGGTCTTCATGGATTTGCCTTCGTCTACCGTGATAACGCCGTCTTTCCCGACCTTTTCCATGGCCTCGGAGATAAGCTGGCCGATCTTTTCGTCGCCCGCCGAAATGCTGGCTACCGAAGCTATGCTCTGTTTGTCGGATACGGGCTTGCTGATTTTCTTAAGCTCTTCGGCCGCGATTTCTACGGTGTCGAGTATGCCCTTGCGGAGCATCATGGGGTTGGCGCCCGCCGCCACATTCTTGAGGCCTTCGCTTATCATGGCCTGCGCGAGAACAGCCGCCGTGGTGGTGCCGTCGCCCGCGACATCGTTGGTCTTTGTGGAAACTTCCTTTATGATCTGGGCGCCCATGTTTTCGAACGGATCGGGCAATTCGATTTCTTTGGCGATGGTAACGCCGTCGTTGGTTATAAGGGGAAGCCCGTACTTCTTGCTAAGGACGACATTACGCCCCTTGGGGCCCAGCGTGAGTTTAACAGTGTTTGCCAAAGCGTTTACGCCTGCTTCAAGCGCTCTGCGCGCCTCTTCTCCGTACTTTATTTGTTTTGCCATATCACACTCTCCTTTTTTAGATTTTTAGTCTTCGACAATGGCGAGAATGTCGCTTTGCCTAAGAATGATAAGCTCTTCTCCGTCGTGCTTGAACTCCGACCCGGCATACTTGCCGTAAAGCACGGTGTCGCCTACTTTAACTACCATTTTGATCTCCTTACCGTCAATGACGCCGCCTTCGCCGACAGCAATGACCTTGGCAAGGTGAGGCTTCTCCTGCGCTTTGTTGGGCAAAACTATGCCGCTTGCCGTGGTTTCGCTTGCTTCTACTTGTTTTACAACAACTTTGTCGAACAATGGTTTCAGCTTCATTTTATACCTCCAGTCTGTTTTTAGTTCTGCTAGCAATCTAAAGCAAGGACTGCTAATGCCGTTATTATAGCATAGCATTTTTTTCCTTGCAAGCATATTTGCCATATATTTTATCAAATTGAAGCTTTTGCTCAAGGCTTTCGTTCCATTGCTTTAAAGCCTGTGGCGGTAGCGATATCTTTATTTCCATTCACTGCCTCTCTAAAAATTCTTTCGCCTGTTCGTATTTTCGTATGCGTTGCAAGTCTTTTATTGTTACCACCTTAAGTCTACTTAAATCCATATTGTGTTTAAGGTCCGCTAACTTAACTTCCTTTGCCAATGGGTTTGCTTTCACACGTTCAAGATATTTAAAGTACTCCTCGCCGTCTCGGCGTGTTAAAGCATCTACCGCTTCGGCTACCGTTTCCCCAAATACAAGCTTAATGTCGTCTAACGACACTTCGGCATCTTCTACCGTATCGTGTAGTAAAGCGACAATTTTTGCCGTTTGCGTAGACACGCTTTCAGCTACCGCCAACGGGTGTAAGATATAATCTTGCCCAGCCTTGTCGGTTTGCCCTTTATGTGCCTCGGTTGCTAATG
>DGDU01000015.1 GCA_002385605.1 Christensenella sp. UBA3944 | reverse complement strand
TCGTCTGTTCGGTTTTCAAGGTTCGTCTGCCTACGGCTTCCAGCCGAGCAGGCTTATATATAATATCTCATAGGCCGCCTTTGTGTCAACGGTTTTTGCCCATTTTCGCAAAAGTTTTTAATCTCAAAAAACGGCAAATTTTACCCTTCGCGCCAGCCAAGTTTTATTATTCCCGAAAAAGCAAATAATATCAAAAATAAATGATGTGGCAATAATATTTTTATGTATTTGTTTGACAAAACGCCACCGCTTAACTATAATTGAATAAGCCGAAAGCAATAATTGCGCCCTTAGCTCAATTGGATAGAGCGTTGGTCTACGGAACCAAAGGCTAGGAGTTCGACCCTCTTAGGGCGCGCCAAGAAAGGCAGCTTGCAAAAGCAAGCGGCCTTTCTTTATTGCGTAGGATATCTTGATTTAACGCGCATTTTACGACAGGTATTGCGTATAAGCCAAAAAACAAGGTATAATGTACTTTATAAACAAAGTTTTTGGGGCAAGGAGTAATTATGAGAATATGCAGATAGGCAAAGCCATTATCGCAAACGACAAATAACAGACCGCTTAATTATAAAGCACGCTCATCCATAAAACCGCGGGCAGCCCGAAAAAACGGGCTGCTTTTAATTTATATGATAATTAAAAAGTAACATCGCTTCCTTCAGATCAATCCGGCTCGGCCCCTATCGGGGGTTGTTCTTTTGCAGTACCTCGAGGATTTCTTCCAGCTTCTCGCGGAAAAAGTCCACCTTTTCTTCTATCGTGGGCACAACGGGCGGGGCAAAGAATGGGTTGACATTCTGGAAAGTGGGCTTGAATACCCGCGAGGCGATCTCGTAGATTTCTTCGACTGCCGAAGGGTCGGGCAGCTCCGTCTCGATTTCTTTGAGCCAGTCGTTGGCGCGGTCTACCATTTCTTCGTAGTTTACGGCGTTTACATCCTCAAGAATTTCTTTGCCTTGGGTTATCAGGTTTTCCATATCTGCCTCCTTTATTTATTATACATCAATTATATGCCGTTTTGAAACCCCCTTTCGGGCTTATTTGACAATTATAATTTTTGTTTATTTGCAAATACTTACTAGCATTGAAGGAGATGATTATGAACCCGTTTGACCAAAAACCGGCAGATGTAAACAAGTTTATGGACTGGAAAACGATTTACCCCAAGCCCTACGACAAAAACGCCACCAACCCCTATTCCAAAATCCGCACCATACTTATGAACGGCACCGAATTCGAGCAGGTATGGTTTTTGCACCAATTCTACAGACATGAGACCAATAACGATATCCGCCGCCAGATAGCCCTGGTAAGGCGGCAGGAACAGCAGCAGCAAAAGCGCATCGCCTGCCTTAAGCCTCTGGACGAAACCATCCTCGAAAACACCATAGGCTACGAGCAGCTTGCCGTAGACCTTACCGCCGAGCTCGCACAGCGCGAAAAGAATATGTATGTAAAGCAGGCGCTGGATTTTGCCCTTCTCGAGGACTTCGACCACCTGTACCGCTACGCCGACCTTCTCGAGATGGATAAGGGCATCCTTGCCGAAAACCTCGTGGGCAGATACACCGAGATAATGCCGGGAAGGCCGACGATATCCGAACACCGCCACCCCTACGACGATGTAAAGAGGTTTACAAACTACAAGGTAAGCGACCCCATAACAAAGCTGAATATAGGCATAATAACCGCCGCCGAGCAGCAGACAATGAACTACTATATGAATGTCTGCGGCTTTTATTACAACGATATCGGGCGCAAGCTGTACCAGGAAATCGGCTTGATAGAGGAGCAGCATGTAACCCTGTACGGCGGGCTTATGGACACCACCTGCACCTGGCTGGAAGCGTGGCTGGAGCACGAATACACCGAATGCTACCTCTATTATTCCTGCTATGTAAACGAAACCGATAAGATGCTCAAAAAGATTTACAAAGAGCATTTCGAGCAGGAGTTAGCCCACCTGCACCTCGTCGCCGGGCTTCTGCAGAAATATGAAAACAAGCATAGGAGCCAGGTGATAACAAACGGCGAGTTCCCCCAGCTTCTGGTGCTTAAGCCCAACATCGAGTATGTTCGCAATGTGCTTAAGAACACCGTAACCCTTACGGGCTACCGCGAGGAATACAAGGATGTTGCCGACCTTCCCGAGGACGCCGAGTTCTTTAACTTCCAGAAGCAGGTTAACGACAAGTTGGGCGACATCGCGAGCCACAAGACCATACACGATTATATTAAGAAGAAGGGAACCGACTACCGCTTCCAGGATGCCCCGCACCCCGTGCCGCAGCTTGCCAACAGGAAGGTGGATAACACCACGGTCGGAAGGCAAGCTTAATCTCAGCCTTTGGGCGGCGTGAGAGGCTTTCGCCCTGTGAAGCGCGGGCTTTGCCCGAGTGAAGGATGATATGATTAAATTAAAAGAGCGCCTTTTCGGGGCGCTCTTTGTTTTGGGATTTAGCTTTATCAGGCTTCGATTTTGGTGACTTCCATTGTCTTTCTGTTGATTTTGATGTTGTTGTCGGCGGGCGGAGCGTCGACCAGCAGGCCGTCCTTGGCAACTTCAAAGAGGAGATGGTCGAGGAGGGCCCCGAACTTAAGCACTCCCCTTTCGGCGTCGATGTAGTCTTGTACGCTGATGCCGAAAAGCATATCCTCTATGGGGTATTCCCTTAGAGCCTGAAGGGCGTCGGCGAGGGTGGCATTTTCGGGAAGATCCAGAAGTTTGCCCAGGAGGCGGACTATAAGATCGTCTATGCCCAGGGAAGAAATATCGACTTCCTCTGTTTTGAACAGGGATTCGGCGACCTTAGAAAGGTCGATATTGGCGTAGGCGGAGGGCAGGAAGCCCTTTATTGCCGAGTATCCGCTGGCTACGACTTTAAAGGCGTAATATACCGAGTACCTTATAAGGGCGACCTCGGGCGAGTCCTCGCTGAAGTTTTCGTCGCCGGCGTAAAGCGCCTTGGCAAAGGCCATGGCAACGCCCATAATATTTTTGTACTCGGTGTCGGGAATGGCCACACCGTAGTCGCCGGCGGTTTTTCTGAGAGTCCTCATATTGGTGTTGAGGAAGCCAACTACAACGATATCGACTATGACGCCTCTCGCGAGAGCCGCCATGTCTTCGCTAAGCCCTATAGAGGTTAGCAGCCTGTCGATTATGCCGCCCGAAAGCTTGCTCTTTATCTTGCCCATCATATCCGTATCGACATAATCGTAGGCGAATTGCCTGAAGTTGGTCGTAAGGATCTGGGCGTCGGCCTGGGCGTATACGGGGATGTATTCGGCTTTGAGCGCCTCGACATAGCTTGTGGTAAGGGATATTTCTTTTTTCTTAGCCGTCATGTAGCGGATGGGCGCGGGATAGTTGGAGAGGCAGGCCGTTTGGACATCAAGTATTTTGCCGTTCTCGTCCTCGTAGGCGGTGATGTTCTGCATGTGGACATGGCCGGTAAAGATGATGTTAAGCCCCGCCTCGGTGAGCGCGGCGGCGAACTCTTTGGATCTGTTGACCTTGGCGTTTTCGGTTATGCCCGTAGAATCGAGGAAGCTGCCCATGTGCTCAATAAGAGGTATGTGCATCATGCCTATGGGCATCCTGCCCGCGTCTCTGGCGGCTTTAACCTCGTTTACTGCCCACTGAATGAGGCTGTCGGTAACATTGGGGGCGTTTCTGTCCTCAACTTTGCCTTCGCTGTTGGGTTCCTGCCTTACGGAGTCTATGGCTATAAGGCGGTAATCCTTGCCGATGTCGGCGGTATAGGAAAGCGTGCCTTCGTGGGTGGAAAGCGCCTCGGCATAGCCGAAATCCGCATATATATCCTTAAATTCGGAAGGGGAAACATTGGCTATGGGCGTCGCTACATCGGTGTCGTACTTTTTGGCGGTGTTAAGAAGGTCGTGGTTGCCCGGAATAACATAGACTTCTATGCCCTTTTCTTCCATCTTGCGAAGCTGCCCGGCAATTTTTTCGTGGGAAACCCTCGCGCCGTCTTCGGTGAGGTCACCAGCGATAAGCAGGACATTGGCGCCGTCGTCCGCGATTTTATCGAGCGCCGTTTTGAATATGGCGTTGGACAGGTACAGCATCTTCTGGCTGGACATGTTTTTTTCTTCGAAGCTTTCGGTAAGGGTGTTGCCTATCTGCTCGTCCGCCATAACATGTATGTCGGAGATAATCGCGATTTTGGTTTTTTTGCCTGCTCCGCCGCACGCGAACAGCGTGGAAACGGCGGCTGTCAGTATGGTAACGATAAGAATTATCGCCGCGATTTTTCGTGACTTTTTCATTGGTGTCCTCCGGGGGCTTTAGTTAACATCTATATATGCCATTAAATAATACTTTATCTACTGCCCCCTGTCAAGATTTAAACATTTCCAAAACGGCATGAGCGGAGGGCGGAAAGCGTTGCGGCCAGCAATAATTTTACCTGTTGTTCCGCTATGCGAATCAGTCCCGTAAACCTTGAAAAAGAAAGAATTTGAAAGATCAAAAGAGGTTAAGCAAAGCCCTTAACCTCTTTTTTAGCGCTGTATATGCTTAACGCTTTTCGGCGGAATAATAAAGTATATCTTCTCGTTTGCCCGTGGTTCCGAAACATTCCGCTTCTTTTTTAAATAGAAAACATAATACTCTATGTTATTTACCCTCAAGACATAAACTTATTAAGTCCTCGGTTTTGGCGGTGGCGAGGCAGGTGACGGTGTCTGCGGCGCCGTAGTAGATTTTTGCTATCCCGTTTTCTTCTATCATGCCGCAGGGGAAGATTACATTGTTGCGGAAGCCGTCATACAGTTCGTAGGGCGCTTCGGGCATAAGAAGGGGCTCTTTGTACACGCCCAGCACCTTCGAGGGATCCTCTAAGTCCAAAAGCATAAAGCCCGCGCAGTACACCTTTTTCCACTTCGGCTCCCAGCCGTTTTTAAGAAGGGCCGCCACCCGTAACTTTTAAGAATGAGTTTTGTCCAGAGCGCCGAAAAACCTTTCACATTCGTAACCTCGTTTTATATTTTCGTAAACCTTATCCTTCTTATGTCTCCGCAAAGAAAAAAACCTAAACCAAACATTTGATTTAGGCTTATTGGTTTTG
>DGDU01000054.1:68885-76254 GCA_002385605.1 Christensenella sp. UBA3944 | reverse complement strand
GTTGTTTGACGGGCCGCTGCCCTACAAAAACGGGGGGGACGGCAGCAGGGGCTTCCCATTTATAAGGCAGACGGCTTACGAGCAGCCCGCGAGCTTCTTCGGGGTAAGCCTTATAGAGCGCCTTATACCCGTGCAAAGGGCGTACAACGCCGTAAAGAACAGAAAACACGAGCTTATTAATCGCCTTTGCGCGGGCGTTCTTGCCGTCGAGGACGGCTCGGTCGATGTAGACGGGCTGGAGCAGGACGGGCTTTCGCCGGGCAAGATTATCGTTTACAGGCAGGGCTCCAACCCGCCCGCCATGATGAGCCCGGGCACCGTGCCGGCCGAATTAAGGGACGAGGAGGACAGGCTGCTTGCCGAGTTTATCTCGATTTCGGGCATAAGCGACTACCTTAACGGCTCGACAATCGCGAACACGATAAGCGGGTACGCTTTGTCCCTTCTTCTCGAGCAGGATTACGCAAGGCTGTCGGTAACCACCGAAAGCATACGAAACGCCGTCAGGCTTGTCGCCAAGCACATCTTGAGGCTTTACCGCCAGTTTGCCAAAACCAGCCGCATGGCGAGGATAAGCGGCGACAACGGAAGCCTTGAGGTTGTGTCCTTCCTCGGAAGCGACCTGACTAGCGACGACATTGTGCTGGAAGCCGACAGCGAAATGGTGGAGACACCCGCCGTAAGGCGAAAGAAGGTGGAAGAACTTCTTAAACTCGGGCTTTTGGCTGACGAAAACGGTAAAATCAGTAACCGAAACAGGGCAAAGATAATGGAAATGATGGGTTTCGGAAACTGGGAAGCATCAAGAAGCACCGACGAAATACACATCAAGAAAGCCGCCCTCGAAAACGCCGAGCTTATGATGGGAAGCGACCCCGGGATAGAGGATGTCGACGACCACGCGACGCATATCTCGGAGCATACGAGCTTTCTCGTGAGCGGAAGGGATAAGCTGAGCGACGACGCAAGGAAGGCAGTCAACAAGCATATAAGGGCGCATAAAGCGCTTGAGAGAGCAGCCTTGAAATACGAGGCTATGATAAGAAGCGATATCGAAAACATATCGGCAAAAAATCAATGAGGTGAAAAATGGATGAGGTAAGGAAATTGGTTCAAACAGCCGCGGAACAATCCCAGGACAGCCCCTTAACGGCGCAAGCCGAGGCAAACGCTTCGGGCGATACGCCGAAAGACAAGGCGGAAGGGGACTCCTTCGGCAGATTCAAAACTAAGGAAGAACTGATAGAAGCTTACAATTCGCTGCAATCCGAGTTTACAAAAAGGTGCCAGCGAATCAAGGAGCTTGAGGCGGCGGTCAATAACCGTGAACTTGAGGAAAAGTGGCAAAAGAAAGTTGACGAGTTGACCGAAAAGTATCCGATTGCCGCTAATTACGCCAAAGAGATAGGCGAGTATATCGCCCGAAAAAAGGAGCTTATCAATGACGATAACTGCTTGGAAAAAGCTCTGCTGGCGGTAATGGCGGCAAAGGGTACCGTCGAATCGGCGCCCTTAAAAGACGCGGGAAGCGGCGCGGACGCTAAGGACGGCCCCGTGATGTCCTTAAGGGACAGGGCGGAGCACGAGCTAAGCCGCGCGACAGAGCCCGTGCCCAAGATCCTGCCGCCGGGCGGAGAGCTTCCCGTCGCCCCGCGAGTAACCCCGAAATCTATAAGGGAAGCCGGCGAAATAGCCAAAAAACTATTAAAAACACTATAAGGAGAAACTATGGTAACGCTTTCATCCGCAGATAAGGTATTAAAGAATGTCTATCTTGAAGCAATTTGCGACCAGCTTAACAACAAGACCAACCCCTTTTACGCAGCCATCGAGAAGTGCGCCGACAATGTGAGCGGAAAGCTCGTTTCTTACAGCGCCAAGTACGGCATAAACGGCGGTATGGGCAGCGGCACCGAGGACGGAGCCCTTCCCAAGAGCGCGGGCAACTGCTATCAGGCGCTTACAGCCCCGCTTCGCAACCTGTACGGCACGATAACCCTTTCGGATAAGGTTATAAGGGCGAGCAGGGACAGCGCGGGCGCCGTCGTCGATATCTTAAACGAGGAAATCGAGGGGCTTCTGGACGCCGCAAAGTTTAACTTTTCGCGTATGCTGTGGCAAAACGGCAGCGGCGTGCTCACCCAGATAGGGGATGTGTCGATGCACGCCCAGACCCATTACTACCCCGTAGCCTCGACCGAGAACCTCATGGAAGGCATGTGCGTCGACTTCGTAACCCCGGGCGGCACAGTTGTTTCGGGCGGGCACCGCATAACCAGGGTGGACAGGGACAACAACATGATGTATATCGACCCCGCCGTTTCGATGAGCATTAACTTCTTCGGAAACGAGTATGTCACCCTTCAGCAGTCCTACAACAACGAAATATACGGCATACCCTACCTGTTCGACAGCTCGATAAGCACATTCTACGGGCTGACACGCTCCGCCGTGCCTTACCTTCACCCCCAGGTGTCCGTCCAGAACGGCGCCATTAGTTCGGGCGGCATCCAGAAAATGCTGGATAAGATAGAGGTCGCCACGGGCGGCGAAATCAATATGCTGGTAACCAGCTACGATGTGCGCAGGGAGTACCTCGATTACCTCTCGGCCACCCGCACCAACATAGACTACATGAATCTGGACGGCGGCTTCAAGGCGCTCTCCTACAACGGCATACCCCTTGTCGCCGACAGGTTCTGCACGGGCGGCAACATCTACTTCCTGAACACTAACGACTTCAGGCTTGCCCAGCTTTGCGACTGGCAATGGATAGAAGGCGAAAACGGCAGGATACTCACCCAGCTTGAGAAAACGCCCACCTACACCGGCACCCTCGTAAAGTACGCCAACCTCATTTGCGTAAGGCCGCACGCCCAAGGCAAGCTGACGGGTATAACGATCGCCTAAGACAGTATCGACAAACAGCAAAGAGGGCAGGGAAGGGTGGGAATAATGCCGCTTCGCAGCCGGCGTAACGAGCGGCCGGCAAGGCGAGGCTTCACAAGGTTTCAAAATACAATTGCTGCCTCTGAGGAGGATATATGAAGTTAAGAGATATTATAAACAGGGCGATACAGATTCTCGGGTTGGAGAATGAGGTATCGGTAACGGAGGAAAGCCCGAGGCTTACTAAGCTTATCGATTGCACCAACATGATTTTGGGCGAGCTTACCCAGGAATACATTCACTTGAAAACCGCCGAAACCCTCGTCTTTAGCGAGGGCAGGGCGTATTACAGGGATTTCTCTAAGCCCGTGAGAGAGGTTATCGCCGTCAGGGATAAGGGTATAAAGCAAAACTTTGTTATGTACCCCCTGTATTTGTTCTGTGACGGGCTCGAAGGGCAGGTGGAAGTCACATATCTTTATCATTTGGGGGAGCTCGGGCTTGACGACGATGTCGGGCTCCCGCCCCAATATTCGGTGTATACCCTCGCCGTGGGGACGGCTTCGGAATACTGCTACCGCACGGGGCTGGTGGACGAGGCTTTGTTCTATAAGAGCAGGTACGATACCTCGCTTTTGAACCTTTCGAGGAGAATGAGGCTTGCCACCCTGCCCAACAGGAGGCTGTTATGAGGCCGATATTCCGACGCGAGGTATTGCCCGAGCGCTCGCGGTATAACTACAAAATCACCGCTTTCCAGGGGGTGAACGCGCAGAAGGACCTTACATCGGCGTCGCTGAACACAGCAAATTACTGCTTCAATATAACCATTGAGGACGGAAAGCTGCTTAACGGCCCGGGAATCAACACGCCCGAGGTTGTGCTAGAGGACGGGACGGCAAGGGTAATACCAAGCCTGACGCCCTATGTTGTGGGCATAAGAAAGCTGCACCTTTATAAAAGATACAGCCAAAGCGGGGCGCGCGACGACAGGATTATAGCCTTAGGCACCGACAGGTATGTCTATCAGGCAAGGGTGTCGCAGGGCGATTTTGAGCGGCTGGCTGTGCCGAGGGCGGACAGCTCGGGGGTGAGCTTTTGTAACTACTACTTTAACGGCAGGGATGTGCTGCTTATAGTTTCGGCGGCGGGCGGCATGAATGTGTACGACGGCGAAAGCTGCGAAAGTTACCCCGGCACCCCCGCGCTTAAATCGGTATGCATGCATTACGAAAGGCTGTTCGGCTCGGACGCCGTTAACCCTTGCCGCCTGCACTTCTCCAAGGACCTCGACCCCACGAACTGGGAAGTATCGGCGGACGGCGCGGGCTACATCGACTTTATGGACGATGGCGGGGCGATCGTAAAGGTGATATCCTTTAAGGATTACATTTATATCTTCCGTGAGAACTCCATAGTAAGGCTTGCCGCCTACGCAAACCCCAGGGATTACAGTGTAAGCAAGGTGTTTTCGACATCCGAATACATTGCCGAAAACAGCATAGTGACACAAAACGGCACGGTGTTCTTTATGGCGGGAAACTTCCTGTATTCCTTCGACGGCTACACCGCCACAAGAATGTTATCGGGAGTGACCGCCCTTGTCGAGAATACGGTTGCCGCAACAGCCTGCTGCTTCAAGGATAAGCTGTACATCGCCGCCCGCCTGAAAACCGACAACGATATAGCGGGAGGGGACGAAACCTCGGCGGCTACCGTGCTGCCGTATAACAACGGGTTTATTTCGATAGACCTTATGACGGGTGGGGTGAGCGTCTTTCGGGGGGCGTCTATCAGAGGGTTTTTCCCGCTGGTGTCCGACAGCATAAGCGAGCTTATGGTTTATTTCGGCAATCACCGAATGGGGTACCTGGGCAAGATTACCGATAGCGGAAACCTCTTCGGGATACCCTTGAACAAGGTGTGGAAAAGCCCCGTAAGCAACCTCGGGAGCCTCGATAAAGTAAAAACGCTCAGGCGGGTTTATGTGTCGTCGCGCTACGGCATCGACATAGAAACCGCCGTCGACGGACAAAGAAAAACGCTGCGGGCGAGAGGCTCGGACAAGCCGGATATGCTTCCTGTAAGCCTGGTAGGGGAATCTGCAAGCCTCAAAATAAGTACCCAAAACGATAAGATGTGCGTTTCGTCCGTCACTTTCGAGTTCGATACGATAAGGAGATACAATGCAGATTGAGGATATCATAAGCACACTTAGCGAGCTATCGGCAAGGATAGCCCGTTTAGCTAAAAAGATTGACGACCTTTACAATTTGCTCGCCGGGAAGGAGGGTTAAATGCTTAGTACATTTAAGCTTATCGAGTTTATACAAAAAAACATCGCAGGCAAAAGCCGCGGGCCTACCGAGCGGGAAAAGCAGGACTCTCTGGAGCTTGTAAAAAAGCTGAAGGAAATGGACGAAGCTTACAAAAAAGCCACCGCGCCTCCTAAGCCCGATACATCGGCGATACCTGTAAGCCTGGGGCTTGAGCCCAAAACCTTTACGCCTAAGACGGACGCCGAAATCCTTGAAGAAGCCAAAACCGCCTTAGCCCCGTCTTACGAGCAAAAGACGCAGAAGTTAGAGAAGGACAGGGACGCCGCCATAGAAAAGCTGGAAGGCGAGGCGGATAAAGAGCTTAACCGCTATGAGGAGCAGGCTAAAAAGCTGGAGGAGAGCGCCGCCGGGCTTTCGGAAAAGCATAAGCGCAGCATGATTAACCAGGGGATAGTTAATTCCAGCATCTTCGGCGAGGGGCTTCTCGATATAGAAAAGGCTTTAGCCGAATCGAGCCTTGCAGCTAAGACGGCGCTGGAAAACAAGCTAACTGAAATAGAAGCAAAGATTAATCTTGCCCGCTTAAACTTCGAAGAAGCGCTGTACCAATACGATTTGCAGTACGCCGCTTCGCTGGAGGCCAAGGTTAACTCGTTAAAAACCGAACAGGAAAAGATTAAGGAGCAGATTAACGCCTACAATAAGAAGATCGCCGAGCAGGAGCTGAAATACGCCCTGGAGAGGGAGAAAAAGATAAAAGAGCTTGAGGAAGAGTCCGAAAAGCGCAGGCTGGAGCAGGAGGAAAGGCAACGGGAAGAGGAACTTAGAAAGGGCTACAGCGGCGAAAAGGCCGAGGAGATGGAAAGAAGGTACAGGCTTGCCCTCGAAACCTACGGAAGCCTCGACAAAGAGGTTGCTTTGAACCTTATAAATAAGCAAAGCGAAGACCTTAAGGCAACACTCGGGCTTTACTATCAGCGCCTGATTGAGGAGATTATGAGTAAATAAGGAGAGTGCGTATGAAGCTTGAGAAACTTGAGGCGCGCGTGCTGTGCGACAACGGGATATGCAAAAACACCGCGGATTACGCCGTGGAAAGGGAGGACACACCAAAAAACATGCGCCTGTACCTGTGCAAAAGCTGCGTCAAGGAGCTTTACAGGCTGTTTTGGGCGGTGCTTAAACAAAAAAAGGAGAGTAACTGATTATGTGGGAGCAAATCATTCAGCTTGCGGCTAACAGCGGCATTTGGGCGCTATTGTTCGTGACTTTGTTTTTCATTCAGCTAAAGGAAAGCAAGACCCGTGAGGACAAATATCAGGCCACCATAGACAGCCTGGCGGAAAGGCTGGGGATTGTGGTGGATATCAAAGAGGATGTTAAAAACATCATAAATAAGCTGGACACTTAATAAATAATTGCCCGCGTGATTGACAGCGGCCGTCCGATATATGAGGGCGGCCGTTTTCTTTGCGGTATTTTTTTCGTAAATTTGCTGGACAAGGGGCGGAGAATTTCTTATGATATTCTATATTCCTTTTTTATTACTAAAGTATCAGGAGAAAGAGATGGCCGCAAAGAAAAGTTATTTTGCCGCTGTATTGGCGGTTATTTTGGTTTTTTGCACGGTAGCTACCGTTTTGGCGTTTGTGCCTTCGGGCAGCGCCGTCGCAGCCGACCGGTTTGTGAAAACCGATGAGCTTAAAATAGCGCATATCACCGACACACATTACTATCCCCTCAACTATGGCTACAACAAGGGGAACGGGAATACCGAATACGGTAAGCAGCTTATAGCGGGCACAAATTTGCTGGCAGAGAGCAGCTTTATTACGAAGCAGGCCTTGAGCCAGCTTCTTGACGAAATGCCCGATTATTTGTTTGTTTCGGGCGACCTTACGATAAACGGCGAAATTCAGGGGCACATAGAGCTTGCCAACCTGCTTCGCGATATCCAAAACAAAGTAAGGCAAAACGGCAAAGAAAACTTCCAGGTTTTTGTTTCGGTAGGGAACCACGACCTGTACAATAAGTGGGCCGTGCACTTCAGGGACGGCGGGGCCGAGAAGGAATGCACCCACCTCACCACAAGGTATGACATCACCAAGATTTATTCTTCGCTGGGGTATCCCGACCTGTCCGACAGCGAGATTGAGGCGTATTACACTTCGCTTGTCGATTCGGGCGCCGAGGTTTACTTC